>NZ_JBXDLD010000104.1:0-21711 GCF_056820425.1 Priestia sp. KCTC 13724
TTTTTTGGCTCTAAACAGGAAAAAACATTAAACTGAAAATTGCGTCAACATTTATGCAACACTAGTGATGTCCCACCCTCTTTTTATAAAAATCCAAACATAACTAAATATAATAAAATATGGTATACGATTCTTATAAGAGAGAGGTCTAATTCATGACACGTAAACTAGTCATTCATCTATTAACAATCACAGCCTGCTTTTTACTCTTTTCTATTAGCATGCTGTATTCTGAAAGATACCTTTTCTTAATTCCACTTGGAATGTTAGGTTTATTTGGACAATGTTATTTCACTTATCGCTTTACCCAAATCTTATTAACGGAACCGAAATGAGATCCATGCACTTTTATTAATTTTACTCTTTACAAGTTGACTTTGTACGTATATAGTTTGATACTAGTATCAGGTATAAGTTTTTACATAAAGGAGAGACCATTATGCTAACAATTGAGCAAATTAAAGAAATTATCCCTCACCGCTATCCATTTTTACTAGTAGACCGTATTATTGAAGTAGAAGAAGGCAAAAGTGCCGTAGGTATTAAAAACGTGACGGCTAATGAAGAATTTTTCAACGGACACTTTCCTGAATATCCAGTTATGCCAGGTGTTCTAATTGTAGAAGCACTTGCTCAAGTCTGCGCCGTTGTTATGTTGAAAAAAGATGATAACAAAGGAAAACTTGGCTTATTTGCAGGTATCGACAACTGTCGCTTTAAAAAGCAAGTTGTTCCTGGCGATCAGCTTCGTTTAGAAGTAGAAATGACACGCGTGCGCGGTACGATTGCGAAAGCTCGTGCTGTTGCGTCGGTCGATGGCGAAGTGGCTTGTGAAGCGGACGTAACGTTTGCATTGTTTAATCCAAAACAAGCATAACTACTTTAGAGCATTTGGAAGCCACAAAAAAGAACGCCATTGCTAGCGTTCTTTTTTGTGAATCTATTATCCTTGCCTCACTTTCATACGAACATGCTCTAAATGTTCACGAACTGCTTCTGCTGCACCTTGAGCATCTCTATTTTTAATTGCTTCAAAGATGCGATCATGATCTTCATGAACCTGCTTGCGACTCTCAGGCCTTTGCGTTAACGAATACGCTAACGCTTTGCGATATAGATGACCCAAGTTCTCTACTGTGTGAAGCAAAAATGAATTATGTGCCGCTTTTACAATATCATGGTGAAAGCGATAATCTGCTTCATAACCAATTTCAGCACTATTTTTAATCGTTCCTTTGAATGCTTCTAACGATTCTTTAATTTCTAGTAGTTCTTCTTCGGTATGACGAATAGCCGCTAGGCTTGCCGCTTCTGATTCAATGATAATTCGCATCTCAACTAATTCTAACACCTGGTCTGCTTCAACCATTTCAAACGTCATCGGATCAAGCATGCCTGCTAAGTTTACTCGCTTAACATAGCTTCCTCCACCTTGTCTGGATTCAATTAATCCACTAGCTGACAAAACGCTTAACGCTTCACGAATAGGTGCACGACTAACACCAAACATTTTCGAAAGCTCATGCTCAGATGGTAAGCGAGATTCAGGCGGAAAAGTCTTTTCCTTTATCATCTTCTTTAACTGATCAAGAACTTGACTTGATACTTTCTTACGCTCAATTGGTACAAACATTATTATTCCCCTCTCTGTTTGCTTTTTGTCTTATTCGTCTACAACATTCTTCTCCCTGCACGAAAGAGGGATTTACGCGATGTAAGATCCCAACTAATCTGTACTGAGTCCCCTTGATGAAGTGTAAACCTCTCATATGTAACCGCTTTAAAATTTCTTTGTATTACAAGTATACATTAATTTTTAAAAAAATGTAAAAAAATTTCTATAATTATCACAATTTTCACATGAAAACAAATCATAAATGAATGGATGTTCATGTTTTTTTGACATAACATTCCACTATTTCCCTTTTCACTATATAGCAGCAAACTTCTTTGTAAATAGCGAGATACCAAGGATTAAAAAGGTTTTTTTCCATATTACCCCTTGTTTATCACTCTTATTTTAAGGGAAAAGAGTCAGAATTTGAAATTCTATTTAGATATTTTGTATGGTTCATATATGTTCTTGCGAATAGTTCAATTCAAACTGACAAATAGTAAGAACATTATAAACGGTAATTTCTGCAAGTTAACTTGTAAAATAAACTAAATGGTGAGGAAAATCATGATACTAAACTTTGAACAGTTACCTGACATTCAAATTAAGCAACTAGTCGGCCCAACTTCTCAGCGCGTCTTACATCTCGCTTATCACTCGAAACATGTCAAAAACTCGTCATTATTTTTTAGCATGAAAGGCGAAAACGCGGACGGATATCAATTTATAGAAGAAGCTATTCAAAAAGGAGCTGTAGGAGTCTTTGGATCCGTTCATCGTTGTTTTCAACAACTTCATGATAAGTATCCGCACTGTACGTTTATCGTTGTAGATGATGTTCGAAAAACAATGGCAAATATTTCTAAGTTCTATTTCCAACAAGCGGATGAAAAGCTCAAAACAATTGGCGTAACTGGTACAAACGGAAAAACAACAGTAGCAGCTTACGTACGTTCATTATTAACGCTACTCCGATTACCAACAGGTTCAATTGGCACGACGGGGATTTGGTCTTCACATAAAAAATTAACCTATCAAAAAAGCACCCCCACAACGCCTGAATCAATTGATTTGCACCAAATTTTTCATGACCTAGAAACATTCGGAGATGAGGCAGCTGTCATGGAGGTTTCATCCATTGCCATTGATCAAAAGCGCGTTGAAGGAATTTTATTCGATGTCGCTATTCATACAAATTTCTCAGAAGAACACCTTGAGTATCATAAAACGATGGAACACTATAAAAACTGTAAAATGAAGCTATTTGAACAAGCCAAAACGGCTGTTATAAACGTTGATGATGATTTGATGGGAAAAAATTTGCTTCAACTATTTAAAAATCCAATGGTTACTTATAGTCTCAACAAGAACTCCAACGCAACGCTGCGTGCTGATTCTATCAGCGTAGAAGAAAAAGGAACAACGTTTGAGCTTCATTATAACGACAACATTTATCCAGTAACCGTCCCTGTGTTTGGCGAATATAATATTGCTAATGTGCTATCAGCTATCGGTACAGCGCTACTGCTTAATTTTCACATTGAGGATATTCTTAACGTTCTACCACAGCTCGCTAGTCCTGAAGGGCGTTTCCAAGTAATTGAAGGGCCACAAAATCAAAAGATTATCCTTGACTATGCTCATACGCCTGTAGCTCTAACTCGACTTTTGCAAGAAGTAAAAAAATTAACATATAATCGTTTAATTGTGATGATTGCTGGAATTGGCATCCGAGACTTTAACAAAATGCCCAAAATGGCCAGCATCATTGAGGGACAAGTGGATGAAGTTGTTGTTACCGTTGACCATCCTGGCTTTCATAACCCTAACGATATCATTGACCAAGTATTTACAGGATTTGCTCATCCCAATGCTTCGAACCTTCACCGAGCTCCAACGAGAAGAGAAGGAGTCTTAGAATCCTTAGAGCTTGGAGGAGCAAATGATGTTATTTTATTAACCAGCGGCTGTATCAACGGGTCTCAAATTGTAAAAGGAGAGTATATTCCTCACTCCGATGAAGCTATTATTGAATCTTATTATGTAGCATTATAAAAACTCCTTAAAGCCAGTTTTCCCTTTTCATAGTACTCTTTTTTTATTGCTAGTGGTACCATGCTTCCACCTGTTGCCCATACAATATGAGTCGCATGTTCAAGTGTTTGTCGAGACAGCTGTCTGTTTGCCATTACTGGTCCCATCATACCGGCTAGTGCTGATGGCTCTAATTCAATTCCTTCGCTATCAGCCAACTCTGCTAACAATCGATGCATTTCATCATCACTGATTGTGTAGCTCCCCTCTAGAACTGGACCAATTACTTGACCAACAAACCCTGATGGCCTTCCTACGGCTAATCCATCTGCTTCAGTTATATTATCAAGACCAATATCTTGCACAGAAATTTTATCATGAAGATTTGTTGCTAAACCTAACAACATACAAGGTGCGTGGGTTGGCTCAGCAAAAAAGCAGCGAACATCATCGCCATACATAAGCTTTAAGCCAAAAGCCACTCCGCCTGGACCACCTCCAACTCCACACGGTAAATACACGAATAAAGGATGGTTTTTGTCTACTTTGACCTTCATTGCAGCAAGCTGCTTTTTCAAACGAATGGCGCTTACAGCATAACCTAAAAATAAATGCTTTGAATTTTCATCATCTACAAAATAACACATTGGATCAAGTGATGACTGCTTACGCCCTTCTTCTACAGCTTTACTGTAGTCATCTGTGTACTCGATAACCGTTACCCCTTTACTTCTTAACAAATCTTTTTTCCATTGCTTGGCATCAGCTGACATGTGAACGGTTACTTGAAAGCCAAGCTTAGCACTAATTATTCCAATACTTAATCCTAAATTCCCAGTCGACCCTACCGCGATTGTATACTGCTGAAAAAACAAACGAAATTTTTCACTATCAAACTTTCGGTAATCATCTTCAAACGAAAGCATGTTATGTTTAATAGCTAAGTCTTCAGCATACTTTAAAATTTCATAAATGCCACCTCGCGCTTTAATTGACCCCGAAATGGGTAAGTCATGGTCACACTTAAGCAGAAGTTCTCCCTCGATTTGTTGGCTAAAACGGCTTTCTAAACGCGATTTCATTGTAGGAATGGCAATCAAAGGTGACTCAATTATTCCCTTTGTTTCTTTCGTTTCGGGAAAAACATTCTGTAAATAAGGTGCAAACCGGTCAAGCCTTGATTCTGCATCCTTAACGTCCTGCTCAGTTAGTGGCATCTTTTGTTTATGTAGTTGAAAAGACTGCTTGTTTGGGTTCATCCAGCAGGTTTCTGTGAGTTGGATAAGTTCTTTTATAACCGGAAATGTTTCTGTTAACCTTACTACGTCGTATTTTTCTATTTCCATCCTTATTCCCCCCTCTTTTGTCTATGCTTTATTATCATTTTATCATGAACTATTCTTTTATTAATGCTAATCCAAAAGATAAATTAAGTGACATTTTTTGATTTCCCTATTATGATTAAAGCGATTTCATTAAACAAAAGGGGGACATGTGTGATGGCTTACAGCGCAAATGAACAGCGGTACAAAGAAATGATTTATAACAGGTGTGGAAACTCTGGCTTACTGCTTCCCGCACTGTCACTGGGACTTTGGCATAATTTCGGGGGGTAGATTCGTTTGAAAATGGAAAAGCCATGCTAAGACGGGCTTTTGACTTAGGAATTACTCATTTCGATTTAGCAAACAACTATGGACCACCACCAGGCTCTGCTGAAGAGATGTTTGGAAAAATGTTAAATGAAGACTTTTCCTCTTATCGAGATGAATTAATTATCTCTACAAAAGCGGGCTATCGAATGTGGGAAGGTACATATGGAGAATGGGGATCAAAAAAATACCTTGTTGCTAGTTTAGATCAAAGTTTAAAGCGCATGGATCTTGAATATGTTGATATTTTCTATTCTCATCGCCCTGACCCTAATACCCCTCTTGAAGAAACCATGCAAGCGCTTGATTTAATTGTAAAACAAGGAAAAGCGCTATATATAGGTGTTTCAAGCTATAGCGCGGAGCAAACAAAAGAAGCTGTGCATATTTTAAATGAACTCGGCACACCCCTTCTCATTCATCAGCCAAGCTACTCAATGTTTAATCGTTGGATAGAGGACGGACTCCAAGATGTGCTAGCAGATCATCAGGTTGGCTCCATTGCATTTTGTCCGCTTGAGCAAGGGTTGCTTACGAATAAATACGTATACGGCATTCCACAAGACTCGAGAGCAGCAAAAGAAACCGGCTTTTTAGATGCGAAGCGCGTAACTGCAAAGGTGGTTAATCAAGTGCAAAGACTTCATCAAATTGCACAGAAACGAGAACAAAGCTTAGCTCAAATGGCTCTTTCTTGGGTGTTAAGAGATGGAAATATTACCTCTGCCCTCATAGGAGCAAGTCGCGTAAGTCAAATTGAAGAGAACGTTGCAGCCCTTCATAAACGTTCATTTACGCAAGATGAACTTCGCCAGATTGATGCCATCTTAAATAGCTAAAAGAACCTTCTGCTCTCCAGATAAGAGTAGAAGGTTTTTTTGTGAGAGCGCATTTAGATTTTCCCATCGTATTTGCGACCATCATTATGCTTTTGATTGCGCTCATCTGTCATACGCATTTGCTCAGCTTTCTCCTGAGCATTTACATGATTGGCATCAGTCGGTAAATTTTTCTTTGAACGTCCTTTTGCATTGCTCATGTTATCACCTCCAGCTTGATACCCCGTTAGCTTCTCCACTTTTTCGGGCATCATACGCTAGAAAATCAGCCTGTATTACGCAAGCCGGCCGCAATTCCATTAATAGTTAATAACACTTCTTGTAGAAGTCTATCAGCCTGCTCTTCATCTGCTTGACGAAGTTTGGAAATAAGTTCGACTTGGAAGAAGCTTAACGGATCAACGTATGGATTTCGCAATCGAATAGACGATTGAATATTCGGTAGGTGCTCCATTAATTCTTCTTGATCCGTAATTTGTAGAATTGCTTCTTTCGTTTCGGTATACTCTTTCTCAATCGCTCCGAAAATTCGATCAGCAATCGCTTTGTCTTCAACCATTGAAGTATAGTTTTTCGCAGTCATTAAGTCTGCTTTCGTTAAAGCCATCTGCAAATTATCAATTGTTGAGCGGAAAAACGGCCACTCTTTATACATTTGCTGCAGTAGAGAAAGACTTCCTTCTTTTTTGATAAGATGTACAAGACCCGTTCCAGCTGCATACCAAGCAGGCAAAAGCTGTCGACTTTGTGTCCAAGCAAATACCCATGGAATAGCTCGCAGGTCTTCAAAACGGTCACTGCCTTTTCGACTCATTGGACGAGATCCAATGTTAAGAGCACCTAACTCTGGTAACGGTGTTGCTTGTTTAAAGTATGTTAAAAAGTCTGGATCTTCAAACACAAGATGCTGATAATGAGCAAGCGCTTCTTTTGATGCAATGTTCATCGCTTCTTCCCACTGAGATGTACGAATATCCGTTTGTTCAGCTTCAGACGACACTTTGGCAGCTGCTGTTAGCAAGGTTGAAACCGCTTGTTCTAGGCTTCGGTGCGCAATGTCGTATAGCGAATAGCGAGAGGATAATACTTCTCCTTGCTCTGTAATTTTAACGCCGTCTCCTAGCGTTTCAGCAGGTTGCGATAAAATACTTCGGTTTAATGGACCACCGCCTCGACCAAGAGATCCACCTCGACCATGGAAAAATTTAAGGCGTACGTTATAGCGCTTCGCCATATCATGAATTTCCTGCTGAGCTTTGTAGAGCTTCCAGTTTGCCGTTAACGTTCCGCCATCCTTGCTTCCATCAGAATACCCCAGCATAATCTCCTGTAAATCATTTTGTTCTGCCAAATGTTTTCGATAAAAATCAAGTTGGAATAGCTCTTCCATAATTTTTGGCCCAGCCGTTAAGTCATCAATCGTTTCTAATAAAGGGGCAACGTTTAAATAACTTTCAATTTCTCCGTTGGCATGCAAACGATAGATTCCTGCTTCTTTTGCCAAAACCATTACTTCTAATAAATCGCTAGCTGATTGGGTCATGCTAATTAAGTAGACTTCAATCGAACGCTTTCCGAATTCTTCATGTGCACGCTTAATCATTTGAAACGCTTCAATTATTTGCTTTGTTTCTGGCGAATAGTCTTCAGTGAACGAAATAAGCGGACGAGGATCTTGTAAGATTCCGCTTAGCAGCTCCAACTTTTCTTTTTCTGTCAAGGAAGAATAGTCTTCTACAATGCCAACTGAATATAAAATCTCTTTAATTGCTGCTTCATGTTCACCGCTATGATTTCGAATATCAAGCGTTGCTAAATGGAAGCCAAACAATTCTACTTGACGAATTAGTTGACGAACGCTTTTCAATTCATATTGCATCGGATGATGTAAACGTAAGCTTTTTTGAATAAGCTTAATATCATTAAGTAGCTCGTCAGCCTGCTTATACCCACCTTCTTGTCCAACATGTTCCAACTTATGAAGCATAATCGTTAATTTACAGCGATATACCTCATGAGGCACGCGCCATCTTTTCTTTTGAGGCAAAAGCTGTTTTTCTTGTTCAACCGATTGCACTAAATCTTCTAAAATTAAAACTCGCTTTGTTGATTGACTTAGGCGCTCCCTTAAATTCAATAAAGCTGCTCTATACTTACGAACCGCTACGCTACGATGCTTTGTTAAGGTTTGCCACGTTACCTTTGGCGTTACGTTTGGATTACCATCTCTGTCCCCACCAATCCAAGATCCAAAACGCAGAACGTTTGGCACTTGCCACTGCTGCTCAGGATAGTAGCGTTTCAATGAATCCTCCAGATCTTGATGAATATGTGGTAATACTTCAAACAACGTTTCATCAAAATAGTATAATCCATTTGCCACTTCGTCCATTACGCGCGGCTTACGATCTCGTAGTTCAGCCGTTTGCCATAAAATCATGACTTCGTTAAAAAGCTGCTCTTCTAACTCTTCCCGTTCACGTTTTGTTACTGATTTTTGTTCAAACGCTTGTAAAATATCAGCAATTCGCTTATGGATGTCCAGCACGCTTCTTCTCGTTGCTTCTGTTGGATGCGCTGTAATAATTAACTCTAAAGACAGCGTTTCAAGAAGTTTTGTAATAACGTCCGCTGTTACGCCACTATTTTTCAAATCACTTACTGCTTTTTCAAGTGATCCAGGCTGTATGTTTGCTTCTTCTTGCTGCTGATACTCGCGCTTGCGGCGAATGCGGTGGTTTTGTTCCGCAATATTAACTAGATGAAAATAAACAGAAAATGCACGAATGACTTGCTGTCTCATTGGATCTTCAATGCTTGTTATTTCAGATTTTAACTGTTCATAGATATCCTGATTATTATGTTCACGAAGTATTTTTGCCACTTCACGTATTTTTTCAACTTTATTAAGTAACTCTTGTCCACCCTCATAAATTAATACATTTCCTAGTAGTTGTCCAAGAAACTTGACGTCTCGACGCAATGCGACGCTGTTGTCTTGCTCAGTAGTTTGTAAAACCGTCATTTCTTCTTCCACCCCTTGACAAAAAATCTAACGTTTCATTTTTTAGAAAATTGAAACTAATTACAGTATATCATAAATAAATTCAATTTTCATGTAAAAAAACCTAACATATTTTTTATTATATAAAAAAACAGGTACTCAGTAAGGAATACCTGTCATTACAAAGTTACATATTTGCACGTTTCATTCTATTTTCTTCCTCGCTTAAGAACTGGATAAAATGAGCCATCATTGCAAGCGGCTGTGCTTTAATTCGCTCAATGTATTCTTCTTTACGATATGAAGAGACCACTTCACTTTTTTGAATGCGCTCAATTGCGTATTCTGCTCCTACCTTCCGCATTTCTTTACGCTTTAATTTCGTTTCTCTTGATAACGCCATACCAATTGCTCCAATCAGAGCATATATACCTAACATCGGTAGCGCTTCACGAGTAACAGGATCTGTAAAAAGCATAAACCCTAAATTGAAGACAGAAACTGCGATGAGAGGCAGTGACCAAAACATATAGCGTGATACTTTCTTCGTAAAAGGTGAAAGTTTTTCTTGAAGCTGTTCCACCTCTTTTTGAATATACGCTGACATTTGTAATGATAATAGTTTCACAAAATCCCCAACCTTATGTTTAAATATGCAAATAGCCGTTACCAATTAGGTAGCGGCATGTTCATAACCTAAAAGACCTTTACCTGCTTATTGGTAAGGTCTTGCTAACAACGAACTCGTTTCCAACAAAGCCGAGAGCATATGCTCTGTACTGACGACCTTATTGTAAAAGCTACTCCCCTTAGAGCAACATCCTATAATTACTATCATTTTAGAAAATGTAAGTTTCATTGTCAAATGTTTCGCTTTTTGACACTCTCATGCTATCATAGCCCTACAAAAACCTTTAGAAGGGAGTCTACACTATGCTAATTTCCAGCATTATGTATTCATATGTGGTTAGAAAAGTTGATCGCTTTCAGCAATATTATATAAAACAAGAGTACGAACTCCAGCTTTTCACTACTCAAGTAAAGTGTAACGCGCGGTCTTTCACGCTAGAACAAGTTTTGGACATTTCATATAAACCCTTTTCTTCAGAAAAAGGATTACTGTATTTACATACTCATCAAGGTGTTTTCAAATATGAAATTCAAGCAGATCCCTCAACGTTTATTAGTGAATATAAACGTCTAAAAACAACGTAAGGCATGAAAAATTGTTCTCTTTTAAGAGGCATTTTTTCATACCTTTCATTCATTGCCTTTATAGACGTGTGCTTAATGTGAAGTCCTCTACTTGGTCCATTGCATTTATTACTTCTTCTTTTGTAAAATCCCCAATAAAGCGAAGAGCTTCTTCTTCCTTAATTGCATGAGTTGCTACTAGCTGTTTAGCTTCTTCTTTTTCTTTAATCCCTAAGTCTGAGAGCGTGCGCGGAAACCCTAACGCTTCGTAAAACGGTATAAGTTCTTTGACCACTTCTAATTGGTTTTCTAACATAAGCTGAACCAAAATACCATATGTCACTTTTTGACCATGAAGAACATGATGAGCTTCTTCAACAAAGCTAAGTCCATTATGAACTGCGTGAGCACCTGATACCCGCCCGTACTGAACCGCAAATCCTCCAACGGTTCCAGCAATCATAATAATGGATTCTACTACCCTCGTAAATGCCGGGGTAACCTTCTGTTCTTGTAAACTTTTAATAGCAGCTTCGCTATCTGCCATCAATATATCTCTAATATATTTTGCTTGATTAAGACCTGAATATACCATTGCTGAAAGTTCATGTGCGTTTTTCGTGTTTCGAATAATCGCATCTGCTTCGTACCATTTTGCTAGAGTATCTCCAATGCCGCTTTTAACATAGTTAACAGGAGATGAAAGTAAAAGCTTTGGGTCTACAACTGTTAAAAAGCTCGCTCTCTTATGGTAATCAACGCGAACGTACTGCCCGTCTCCATCATACATCACGCTAAGAGGCGTTGTTGCTGCACATGTTCCAGGAATCGTTGGCACAAGAATAACTTCAACGTCTAAATAATCCGCTAATGATTTTGCACTATCTAGTACAATACCTCCACCAATTCCAATTACCAAATCAACGTTATAAAGTTCTTTTGCATAGGTATGAATATCTTCATCATAACAATACCCTTTATGCTGGATAACTGGAATATGTTCAGGCAATGCACCGTATTGATTAAAAGCATCAAATGATTTGAATCCTGTAAAAACTACTGGTCTAGAAAAACTTGCTATATACTCGTCAATTTTCTTCGCAGCACCTATTTCACAAATATAATGATTAGGGCCACTTCTTACAATATTAGGTTCACTCATGTTGTCCTCCTTAACCGTTTCATAATTTTTAATTTTTCGTTAATTAACTCAGTATACGATAGAAGAATTTGGCATGCAAACCCTACAAAGTCTTTCACTTATGTAAAAGCTCTTAATGTCTTATTTCAACAACTTTTTAATGATGACTCTCTCCCAAACGCTCCACGGAAGCATACGCTTTACCGATATGGATAACTTGACCCCTTTACCAACAGGATGTCTAAGTTTTTTTATCTGAGATTGGTTACACAAAGAAAGAAGTAAAGAAACAACTTGATCAGGGTCACCAAGGTTTTTCTCACCAGCCTGTAGCTCATTCTCAATTGCGCGCATATAAGCGTGGTAAGGAGATCCTTCATTCAACGAATGCTTCGATACCTTCTTACCTGTTGTCCAAATATTCGTCGCATAAGAACCTGGTTCAATTAAAGCAACATCAATTCCAAACGGCTTTAACTCAAGCCGTAAACTTTCACTATATCCTTCGAGTGCGTGTTTAGAAGATACGTACGGCGATAATCCCGGAAAGCCGATTAACCCACTGATGCTGCTAATATTAATAATTTTACCCCTGCGCTTTTCTCGCATAAACGGAAGCACCGCTTGAGTCACCCTCATGACACCGAATACGTTCGTTTCAAACTGCTCTTTGTATTCATCTATATGAATTTCTTCGCTAAAACCACCAAACGCAAATCCTGCGTTATTAATTAACACATCAACCCCGTTACCCTTATCTAAAAATGCAGTTAACTGGTCAACTGAACGCTGAGACGTAACGTCTAGTTCAACAAACGTTACCCTCTCCTTTAACTTGTCTTTTTCTAACATCCTTAGCAGAGCACTTTTCTTTTCTAAATTGCGCATTGAAGCGATGATATTATATCCAGCTTTGGCAAGGTGATACGCGCTAAGTAAACCAAACCCGCTTGAGGTACCTGTAATTAATACTGTTTGTTCTTTAAACTCAGGAAATTGACTCATGTTATCACTCTCTCTATTTTAGTGGTTGTTTAACACAGGTTCATTCAACCATATACACCCATTATAGATTAATTATCTGTAGAGAAACCACTTTGGTAAACGTATGATCACATGCATCGCTTTAACAGGAGGACTACTTCTATCTACCTTACCAACCTCAGCTGCAGCAGCTAACTATACGCTCTATACAAAGGGCAGTTCAGTTGATAAAGCGACAACCACGACTTTCGGACAAGTCTACACGGGAGGCAGTACGGATGTAGACGAAGCATTTAAATGGATGATTAATGGTCGTTACGCAGCCAGGAGCTGTAAACGCTGCAGTTTATATGGCGAAAACAAACCAAGCACCAACTACTTGTTTAAGTGGTGTACCGCTAACATTCAACAACGTTTCTATTTATAAACTCTTTAACGGAAACACGTTTAACCTTTCAACATGGTCTGGTTCTGGCGGGCTATCCTATACGTTGAATGTCAACAATGGCACTATTACTTCTTCTGCAGGCAGTATTTATGGTGGTAGTCGCTAAATCTAACTTCATGATTGAGAGGCTGGGATATAAGGATTTCAGCCAATGATAAACCTAAACGATTGAGAGTTTCTCACTTTTAATCGTTCAGGTTTTTTGTTGATTGTGAAAACAATGTTGGAAACAGGGTGGAATGGAGCGTAGGAGTCGCGTGTCCTAAGCTCCATTTCACTAGCTTTTTAAACTTGTCTTGGAACCAACAAAAAATACCCAAACTATCAAAAGCAGTTAACTCGCGATAGTTTGGATATATCATTAACTGAAATACTTATGGTTCATCCTTTTTTATTTTTGCTCATCAATATACTGAACTAGCTCAAACAATACGTGATAAATTAATTCAAACGTATCATGTAGAGAAAGGTTTTCATCAAATCCTTTCATTGATTCGATATCAATATTAATGTCCCACATACCGTCTTTGTCGTTAAATAGTGCTTGAAAGCTGTTTTGTCCCTCTGACAATTGATTTGTTAAAAATGCTTTGATATGAGAACCTACTTTTTTCGGCTGACGCAGTCCTAAAAGCACTTTGTACGTACGAAAAACATCATCAAGCTCTACAGAAACCCCTTCAACACGAATTACATCAAATGATTGACATTCAATATAAATAAACTCATTCGGATGGTTTTTAACATATTGAATTGGCTCTTTTAAAAATGTACCAGCAGCTTCTTCAGATAATAAATTTTCGGACTCTTTATCTACTCTCTCCACATATGCATCCGCAAATCTAGTGTAATCAGCTTTGGAAGAAATTGTGACGCCTTCTGGAATTAATTCGTTTTTCATTGCAAAATCCTTCTCCTCTTCATAAAGCTCTACTTTTTGTCCCGAACTTCCTCTTAGTTCTACTTCAATATACTCTTTTACCGTTTCTTTTAACATCGCTTTCCCCTACCCTATTACGGTTAGCCACCTGATTGTCTAACAACTCATTTTTCTTTTATAATAACTGAAATGAAGGGTAATTTCTACCATGTACAAACGGTTGTCTTGCACTTTTTTTACTTTTTTTATTTTGTTAAATCTATTCGATCCTCCATCTGCGGTGGTTCTTCCATCCAGCCGTTCCTTGCCATAATTTTCCCACCCTCTTGACCATAGGTTAAGATATCTTTAGCCGTATCAATTAAAAGTAGCGGAAGGTCATTTCGTAAGCTAAAGGCTGTTCCAAGCGCGTTGCTTCCCAATCCGAAGCTACAGAAGATACTTGTGCAGTACATCATGAGTTTATCTGAAAATGGTGCTATTTGAGAATTTGTTGCTTTACCAGCCCACGTCGATGAAGCTTGAATGTCGCTGGCGAGAAGCAGCTGCGTATAGTTAGCGATAATTTTCTTTGATAACTCTTTCCCTTTTATAAAATATTTACGTACTTCTGGCTCATTAGCAGCTTGTGCAAATCCTGTTATCATTTGCATGCCTAAAATATTTGTTTCCACTGCATAATGAATATGCGCTACTTCGACCGTATTAAGCGCTCGCTTTTCAGAAAATAGCTTCATACCATTCATATACCCTGTACCTTTAGCAAACTTTACTTCTTTTGGCATGGATACCACAGGTGGTCTCACTAGAACACCTTTTTTCTGTAAATAATCTACGCATTTGCTATATACGCCTTGCGTAAATTCTGTTAGCTCTTGAAATAGAGACACGATATCATCACGATGTGCCATGCTTAAATGAAGAGTGTGTAACCCCATGCTCATTTGCTTTAATAAGCGTAAAAACATAATGTCAAATAGGTGGTCGTAAAGTTTTGGTACCTCTGTATTTACGTCTTGTTCTGTAAATCCAACGGGCACAACGGCTCCTTCTTGTTCAAAAATTTGTTTTATTCTTTCTATATAATGAACAATTTTATTATGCGTAGATGTTAAAATTTCTTTAGCTTCTTCATCTTCTGCATGCTCAATGAAATGTTCCAGTAACCGCTGAGACATTGTTTTTTGTTGATACGTCATCCATAGCGTTGCTAGTTCACTTGAGCTAAGTGGTATATGACTTGTCATTTATGGTGCCTCCTATACTTTATCAAGATAAATAAAATACCTTTGATTAATCTCTTATGTAAATTCTGAGTAAGTCCCTTAAAAGCAATACTACATAGCGCGGCTTCTAATTTAGGCGTTCTCATCTCTATATCTTTACTTTTTTTGATACTACTACTATTTGCATTTTTAATCATAATATGTAGCCATGAAAAAAAGCTCTCTGGTATGAGAGCTTTCTCCGTTATCTTTTAAGCTGAACAAATTTTCTTTTGCCAACTTGAACAATTAAGTCATTTTCTATGGCTACTTGTAAGTTTTCATCTGTTACTTTTTCTTGATTTAGTTTTACCCCACCATTTTTAATCATCCGACGGGCTTCACTTTTAGAGGTTTGAAGTCCTAGCTCAACCAATAGCTCAATGATTGGAAGTTGTTCTGAACCTTCCCATTTCATCACCGGAATATCATCTGGCAAAGCTCCTTTTTGGAAGACCGTTTTGAAATGATTCTCAGCTTCTTGTGCAGCTTTTTCACCATGGTACATTCGTACAATTGTTTTACCAAGCTGCATCTTTAGATCTCGAGGATGTTTCGTGTTCATTGTTAAACCTCGTTCCATCTCTTCAATTTCTTCTAAAGGTACATCCGTAGCAAGCTTGTAGTACTTTATCATGAGTTCATCTGGAATTGACATTGCTTTTCCATACATGTTCCAAGGCTCTTCATCAATACCGATGTAGTTCTTTTTGGACTTAGACATCTTTTCTACTCCATCTAACCCTTCTAATAAAGGCATAAGCATGGCTACTTGCTTTTCTTTTCCATACTTCTCTTGAAAGTGACGTCCCATTAAAATATTAAAGTGCTGATCTGTTCCACCAAGTTCAATATCACATTCTAATTCTACAGAATCATACCCTTGCATAAGTGGATAGAAAAATTCGTGAAGAGAAACTGGCTTTCCTTCTCCTAAACGCTTTTCAAAGTCATCTCGTTCTAGTAAGCGTGATACGGTAATTTTCCCTGCTAAATTAATGACGTCTTCAAAATTAAGCTTTGATAACCAAAAGGAATTATAGTGAAGTTCTACTTTGTTCATATCTAGCACTTTTCCGAATTGTTCAAAGTACGTTTTGGCATTATGCTTGACTTCCTCATCCGTTAATTGTTTTCTCGCAATAGACTTACCCGTTGGATCACCAATTTTACCTGTGAAATCACCGATTAAAAGCTGAATAACATGCCCATTTTCTTGAAATTGACGAAGCTTATTTAATACGACTGTATGCCCTAAATGAACATCAGGAGCTGAAGGGTCCAATCCTAGCTTAATTTTCAGCGGTGCACCTGTTATAACGGCCTTTGCTACTTTTTGCTTCAGTTCATCCGCAGGAATGATTTCCTGAGTTCCAAAACTATATAATTTGTATTGCCTCTCAATCTCTGCTTTTTGATTTTCTGTTGCTTGTGCTAAAAAGTTTTCCATTTTACTTCCTTAAAAATAATAAAAACCACGCCCCTAAATAAGGGACGTGGTTCTTACACGCGTTACCACCCTTGTTGAAGAGAGCTGTTCTCTTCCACTTCATTTTTTAACGGCTACTCACCGCTCTTTGCTGCTACACAAAGAAAGCTCAAGGAATGTAATTCACTTTTATCTATATACCAGTTCACACCGTCCACTGGCTCTCTGAAAAATAGGGAGATAAAAACTACTAAGATCCTCTCAATGCCTATACGTTATTAATATTTTGAATCATATAGCGAAGCTGCTCAGCTAACCGTTCTTGCTCACTTACTTCCATTGAATGAACAAGCTTCTTTTCACCTTGATGAAATTTTGGATACAGCTCTTTAATTACTTGTTCACCTTTTTCTGTTAGGCTAATGCTAACACGACGTCTATCTCTTGGGTCAGCACTGCGCTTACATAGGCCTTTGCGCTCTAATGTATTCGTTATGGTACTAATTGTTGCCGTCGTAACGCCTGAAGAAACAGCTAACTCTTTTGTTTCCCTTTGCCCCCATACCCACACATCATATAGTAATGAAAATGCAGTCCACGATAGTTTATGAGCTGATAGTACGTCGCGTTCCATCACAATGCGCAAAGATTGAGCTGCTCTGTAGAGATTGGTAGCAACTGCTACTGCGTGTAAATCAACGTCTTCTCCTAGGCTTTCAGATAAAACCTTTAAACGATCTACCTCTTCTATTTGATGTTTATTTTTCTTATCCATTCGCACCTTACCTTGAATTTTCAGAATCATTAGCTACCTAATAATTAATTTATATAAGTGTAATTAAACTATACTTTAACCTAAAAAGCAAGCTCTATATAAAAAAAGCATGAAGCCTAAACGTGACTTCATGCTTTTTCTGTAATTTTAAAAGTATCTCTTGAAACGCAGGGTGACTTTTATGATCCGATTTATAAGCAGCATAAATTGTATTGGAGACGTGCAGTGTTGAAAACAATACTTTAGAGCGATTTTGTGCGATTGAATCTTGAACTAAATACGTTGGTAAGACGCTTATCCCCATGCCTTGTTCAATTGCTTCTAATATGGCTCTTAAATCTGGAACAACGTGGGCTGCTTGAATATCAGGACGCTTTTTAAAATGCTCGCGCCAATACCTTCTAATAATCAGTAGCTCCAACCCATACGTGAACCACTTCAAAGCCCTCTTATGTATGGTCTAAAAAAAATTAGAAGTTACAGTATAAGAACTAGAAAGTAATAAAAAAACGTATCTTAGCTTGCATTAACTAACTATATTAGTTAATATATAAATAACAATAGTTTTAAAGCTAACATGAGAAGGAGATGTTCCTATGAGGATCATTCGCGAAGGACATTTATATCAATTGACTTTTTTACCCCGTTTTTTCCCGGTTAATTGTTACCTAGTTGAAGAGGATGATAGTCTAACCTTAATTGATGCTGCACTTCCTTACAGTGCTAAGAAAATATTAAAAGCTGCTAAAAAAATTAATAAACCAATTACACGTATTCTTCTGACACATGCGCACGACGATCACGTAGGAGCACTTGATAAGATAAAACAACTACTTCCCGATGTTCCTGTACATATTTCAAGTAGAGATGCTCGATTAATGAGTGGGGACATTACACTGGATCCTAATGAACCAGATACTCCTATACGTGGTGGAGTACCTAAAAATTTGAAAACCCGAGCAGATATTTTATTACAAAATGGAGATCAAATTGGTTCACTTATCGCGATAGCTGCTCCTGGACATACGCCAGGCTCAATGGCATATTTTGATACGCGTAGTAGAACCTTAATCGCTGGTGATGCTTTCCAAACAAGAGGTGGTATGGCAGTAACTGGCCAACTTAGACCTTTATTTCCTTTTCCAGCAATGGCTACGTGGAATAAGGAAACTGCACTTCAGAGTGCACATAAATTACTAGAATATAACCCTTCATTACTTGCTGTAGGGCATGGAAAAATGTTAAAACAACCAGAAAAAGCTATAACCCACGCTATTACAAAAGCTAAATTAAATATTGAACACATTTAGTATATTTTAAGAAAGGAATAGTTAAATATGACCCCAAGACCAGGACTTGATTTAGATACTATTTTACAAGCCACTACAAAAATGGCAGATACACAAGGGATAGATGAAGTAACATTAGCTTCTCTTGCAAAAACGTTGAATATTCGTCCCCCTTCTCTATATAACCATATAAACGGATTACCAGCGTTAAGGAAAAAGCTTGCTGTTTATGGTTACGAACAACTTCATAAAGTATTAATACGTGCAACTGTAGGGCGTTCAAAAGATAATGCAGTTCGTGCATTAGGAGAAGCTTACATGTTTTTTGTTCGTAATCACCCTGGTTTGTACGAAGCAATGCTTCGTTCTCCTGACCCTGAAGATTTGGAGCTTAGGAGCATACAAAACGAAACAGTTGATACTGTTATTCAAGTACTTAATGAATACGACTTAGGAGAAGATCAAACAATACACGCGACACGGGGATTACGAAGTATCTTACATGGTTTTGCTTCGCTTGAACAGAAGAGAGGGTTCGGCCTTCCTCTTGATCTTGATATAAGCTTTCATACATTAATAGATATTTTTTTAACAGGGATAGATGCAATTAAACAAGAGAGTAAAAAAAGTGAATATTTAAGAGATTAATTTAAAATGAATATTCTTTCATTCATAAAGGTTTTAAATTTGGCGTTGCGATTTTCCTTAGAATTATTTGCACTTGGCTCACTAGCTTACTGGGGAGCACAAACTGGAAAAGGGGTAATGAGAGTACTGTTAGCAATAGGTGCTCCATTAATAATTGCAATTGTTTGGGGAGTTTTCGGTTCTCCACGTTCCCAAGTTCAACTATCTATGTCTATGCATATAATGCTCGAACTGCTTGTATTTGGCCTTCCTTCTGTTGCCCTGTATGCTACTGGTAAACTTATCTCTACTGTAATCTCTAAAAAAAGATTATCTATGCAATCTTTATTGGTATTTACGGTAGTTTTTTTAGGGTTATTTTTGTCTATAGGAGGATGGAATTTCAATATTATTGAAAAAAATCTCATAGGTTCAGGATTAGTTTTTATTGCAGCGTTTATGTATGCTTTTATTTTAGCGTTTACATCAACTTTTCTCTCTTATACCTTTATATTGGAAGGGATAAAAATAATTGGTTCAGAAAAGGCTTCTATTATTTCAATGTTAGGAGTTACCCTAACCATTGTGTTTGGATCCTTATTCTTAGGCGAAAGGCTAGAATTCATACAATGGATAGGATGCAGCTTAGTTTTTATAATGCTCTTTATTCTAAAGGTTGTAAATTTACTATTTAAACAAAGATAGGGTAAATCAACATACCTTATCTTTGTTTATGGGAAAACCAAATTTTTAACATTTATAACCACTCTTCTGCTAATAAGTTAATTCCATTTTTAATCTCATCTTCAGTTAGCCCTCCAAAGCCCAATAACAATCTAGGATTTGATTCACCTACATTATAATAATGCACAGAACAAGGATATACTTTAACTCCTTTAGATAAGGCAGATGTTATTAACTCTTCTTCGTTCATATTATTTTTAATTTCGACAACTATATGCAATCCTGAATTCTGACCAATTATACTTACCTTCTCCTTAAATCTTTCTTGAATAGAAGACAGGAAAATTTGTCTCTTTCTTTTGTAAATAGATCGCATTTTATTTAAATGACGCTCCCAATCTCCATTATTCATAAACAAGTATAAGGTGTTTTGATGAAACCTAGAAACAGTTTGCGAGTGGAATTGATAATTTTTATCGTAAGCTTCTATTAAACGTATAGGGAGAACCATATAACTAATACGTAAAGAAGGAATTAAGGATTTTGAAAAAGTTCCAAGATAAATAACTTTGTCTTGAGTATCTAGACCTTGAAGAGAGGGAATAGGTTTTCCTGTATATCGAAATTCACCATCATAATCATCCTCTATAATAAATCTATCTGTACTTTCATAAGCCCAATTCAAAAGTTCTAATCGTCTAGAGATTGGCATGATTACCCCTAAAGGAAATTGGTGTGAAGGGGTGACATATGCAATATTGGACATCGTATTAGAAAGGTGTTTAACATTCATTCCATGCTTATCAACAGTAACTGGTGAGACTTGTTCGCCAAATTTCTGAAAAGTATTTCGAATACGGCAAAATCCAGGGTTTTCTATACCATAGTGAGGATTATTATTTAATAATTGCAACAGCATAATAATTAAATACTGATTACCTGACCCTATAATAATTTGATTTGGACTAGCTTTAACTCCTCTGGATTGATACAAATGAGAGGCAATTTGTTCACGAAGTAATATATCGCCTTGAGGATGTCCATGAAAGAACAATTGACTTTTTTCGCTAGTTATAGATTCAATGGTATATTTTTTCCATTTTCTATAAGGGAAATGTGTTATATCAATATCTCCAGGGTTAAAATCAATATTTATAGCATTAGTTGAATCCTTAAAAAAATGTTGTTTTCTCTTTTGGGTATCTAATGAGGACTTGTATATAAATAGGTTTGGTTCTGTATAAGTTACAAACATTCCTTTTCTTGGTCGGCTTTCAATGTATCCTTCTGCGTAAAGTTGTTGGTAAGCATTATCTACTGTATTTTGACTAATTTCAAGATGATTAGCTAAATTTCTTTTTGATGGCAACTTTTCTCCGTCCTTGATGTTTCCGTTTCTAATTTCAGCCTTTAAATAGGCAGACAGCTGTATATATAAAGGCTCTTTTGAATTTTTATTTAAATGAGTAGTAACTTCTAGCATATTCTATTCTCCTTTATAGACTGACACCATAAACTATACCACATCTGATTCTTTAACAGGTACCATTCCTTATTTATAATAAACATAAATAATAAGTAAAGGAGTTTAATTTAATATGAATAACGAAAAAGTGATTAATCCGGAATTAAAAGGCGATCAAGTTTGTATTGTACCAATGGATAGAAAGCATCTAGAAGGGTTATGTAAAATTGGGCAAAACCAATCTATATGGGAACATCTACCGGAAACAATTACAACAAAAAATTGCATGGAAACCTTTATCAATAATGCTTTAATGCAAAAGGAGCATTCCTGTTAGAAGGATTTTCGGGGACTTGAACAAAAAAGAGCCCTCTTGGTATGATACG
>NZ_JBXDLD010000105.1:0-530 GCF_056820425.1 Priestia sp. KCTC 13724
AACCATCACTTGTTCATCTCGATGATTTTTAAGTGCACCCATCATGTTTCATCAACTCCAGTCTTTTTTCACACCAGGAACTTGCCCTTTATAAGCTAGTTCTCGAAATGCAATTCGGGACATTTGGAATTGACGTAAATAGCCCCTCGGTCTTCCTGTTACACGGCACCGATTCTTTAAACGAGTTGGTGAGGAGTCACGCGGCAGTTTTTGTAACGCTTCATAGTCCCCTTTTTCTTTTAGTTCCTGTCGAAGAAGTGCATACTTTTCTACCAATTGTTGACGTTTACGTTCTTTTACAACCTTTGATTTTTTAGCCAATGAATTCTCATCCTTTCAATGTTCTTTTTTGATAGTAATCATTCCGATTTAAAACTTATACTTTACGAGCAATTTCTATATTAAAACATAGGTAGAAGCTTAATGCAAGCATAACGTTTCATTATTTTACTGATAATGAGTAAATTCAGTTCAAAATATTTCCATCTTATAAAATAAAAAAGACAAATACGCAAACCTGGTTTAGAATG
>NZ_JBXDLD010000106.1:0-10133 GCF_056820425.1 Priestia sp. KCTC 13724
CCATGCTTATTGTCCTTTATTTTGGATTTGGATGGTTTAGTACCGCCCAACCATTATAAAGGCTTTTTTTATGCAAAGATAAAATTACTGAAAATTTAGATTTTTATAAAGCGCTGAATTATTTTAATGCGACACTAGTGATGCAAAGTATATCAAACCTTTCTAAAGTGGATAATAATTATCCACTTCGTTTTATTTGAGAATACCAAATAAATTTTTCGGATTATTTGACAGTTAATTCAAACAACTGTAATATATTTAGAAAAATCAAATATTTTACGATGGGGTGGGAATGCGATGATTGAATTAAGACCGTTCACAAAAAAAGATATAAAAGAACTCATTGAATGGATTCCCTCAGAAGCCTTTATGATTCAGTGGAGTGGCTCCACGTTTGCATATCCACTTACGCCTCGCCAGCTCAAAGAATATATCCGCTATGCCAATTATGAAGGAGCCCATACGTATGCTTTCTCCGTTTTTCATCAACAAACCGGCCAGCTAGTTGGTCATATTTCTCTTGCTCATATTGATTATCACCATAAGACGGGCAGAATTGGTCGAGTATTGCTCAAAGAAGAGGAAAGAGGAAAAGGATACTGTGGTGATATGTTTGACCATGTTTTATCATTCGGTTTTGATGTGTTAGGACTTCATCGTATTTCCCTGGGCGTATTTGACTTCAATGAAGCTGCTATTAAGTCATACGAGCGTATTGGGTTTTTACGTGAAGGGATGATGCGAGATGTAAAGCACGTGAACGGACAGTATTGGAGCTTAATTGAAATGAGCATGATTGATTATGAGTGGAAACAAAGAGAAGAAAGTTCTGCGGAAGCAATAAAACATATTCAGTAAAATGAAACCGGATTGAAAAACTCAATCCGGTTTTTTGCGTCAAACCCTTTTGTCATTTTATTTTCGCGCTTCTAATTATACTTAGCAGGTATAAATCTTTGAAAAAAAAGGCATATAGGAAGTAAATAAGCTAATAAAAGCAGCGGAGGGACAGAAGGGAGAGACATAAGTTATGAAGTTCAAGTACACGTTACTTTCCGTACTCATATTTCTTGGTTGCGTCTTAACTGGGGTCTTATATGTTTTTAGTGAAAAAAAAGTTGAGGCAAAGGAATTTAACATGCTCGTAATGGGTGTAGATGAACGAGAAGAAGATACGGGACGTTCAGACGTACTAATGGTTGTTCATTTTAATTCAGAAAATGGACATTTGAAAATGATGCCTATCCCTCGAGATACGCGTGTGAAAATTAAAGGACAAGCAGAAATGGAAAAGATTAATCATGCCTATAAGTACGGTGGAATTAAACTAACAGTCGACACTGTCGAACAATTCTTAAATATGCCAATTGATTACTATGTCAAAGTAAACATGGAAGGATTTAAAGCGGTCGTGGATGAGATAGGTGGTGTAACGGTTGATAATCCGTTTCCATTCACATTTGCATCTTATTTATTTCCGCAGGGTGAAACAAACTTAAACGGTGAAAAAGCTTTAGCTTATGTAAGGATGAGACATGAGGATCCTAAAGGAGACATTGGTCGTAATGAAAGACAAAAACAAGTAGTAGAAGCGCTCTTAGACAAAGGAATGAGTATGTCAACGGTAGCTAATCTTCCCAATCTCTTAAATATTACAAAGCAATACGTTGATACAAACGTAACGATTAAAGACGCGTTAGCTGTATATAACGTAATGGAAAAAGGCAAACCAACGTTTGAAACAGTACATGTAGAAGGAGAAACGCAAATAGTAGACGGAACATGGTACTATATTGTAAAAGACCAGGAGAAGGAGCATATAAAAGCCATGCTATATGGAGATAATCCATCGGAAGAACACTGAAAAAGCGCGCAGCCTGCGCGCTTTTTGTTTAATTCATTTCTTGTTCGCCAATTTCTTCTTGACGTTGCAAACAA
The DNA here is from genome assembly GCF_056820425.1 of Priestia sp. KCTC 13724. NCBI lineage: Bacteria > Bacillati > Bacillota > Bacilli > Caryophanales > Bacillaceae > Priestia > Priestia sp. KCTC 13724. Next base: position 1,939 of record NZ_JBXDLD010000106.1, read on the forward strand.
GAAATCTGCTTTTTTTCTGGGTGAATATTAAAGGTATATCCCCACGTTTGAATCTTTTCAAGGATAATTTCCTCTTTTTTAAAGCCAAAAATGAGTACGATATCTTGATTTTCATCTAATAGTAAATATTTTTCATCTTTTCTCCACATTGTTAGGTTAGCTGCATAAAAGAAATTCCAACCATTATTCATACGATGACCTGTTGCTTGATTTTTATAGTTTAAAATCATAATAATTTCCTCCAATAGACAAACTTTCTAGTAAAATAGTTCATTTCTCATTATAAACAGTTCTTTCTTATAAATCTATAAGACGAATGAAGCATAAAATGATAAAATGTTTACGTTAGATTTTCTAGCAATATACCGTCTTTTTATTAGAAAGGAGATTTGTAATGAGCATATGGTATTTTATCATCGGAGCACTAATTGCCGTTATCGGAATGATGTTTATTTATCAGTCAACCATTTATACAATTGAAGGTAAGCTACAGGAAGACAAAACAGATAATGAGATTTATCAAGATCTTGTTCGTATTCAGACTATGTTTTTTATTAAACACGCGGTAGTAGAAATTGTTCCGTTAATTTTAATCGTATTAGCATTTATGAACCCAGAACCTGCTTCAAGCATGAGTCCATTAATTATTGTGGCTGTCGTTTGGATTGGAGCGATGCTTCGCATTTATCAAACTCACCAACAGGTGGCAAACAGGATAGAAAAACAGCAGTTCCGAGGGTTTCTAACAAAATTTATGATGATAGAGATTGGTTTGATCAGTGCCTTTCCAATTATAGCAATTGTCGGTGCACTTACGCTTAGTGTAGGGTAATACATAAAAGCGTCTATATTAGTAACCTCTCTTGATGAATTACAAACAGTATGATTCAATCTTCACGTTTAAGTATAATAACAATGGGTAAATAAGAAGTATATTACTATATTTAGATTACAAATAAGGTAGGGAAACATATGATTACAAAGGGCGAAGTTATTCCATTGTTAACTGATGCAAGTCCATCATTTCAATATGATGAAGAGGTGAATACAACAACAATAGAAGGTTTGCAGCAAGAGCTGAAGCGCTTTGCTTCTCACTTAATTTCATTAGAATTTAATAATCAATTAGCCCATGAATCTGAGATATTTGAAACCATTGAACGATTATATACAGAAGGTGAAGCTGAAGTAAAAGAAAGCATAACGATAGGCTTGTTTGAGACTATGTATGAAATGCTTTCTGAACAACACATAACATCTGAAGAAATAGGAAGGCTTTTAAAACCACATTCCTTTAAATGGTGGAAAACCATTGAACAGTTTAACAAGCTTTCCTAATAATAAATAAATCACGCCAGTTTCTTGGCGTGATTTATTTATTGCTCATGTTTTAATTGCTTGTCTAAATAGAACGTTCCAAAAGGAATAAAAGATAAAATAAACGCATAGATGCCCCATAAAATTGTTTTTCTATGCTCAAATTTTACGTGCACAGCAGCAAGTATGTATAATACGAACAGAGCACCATGGGCAGCTCCAACGACGGATACAACCTCAGGAATACCAGCTAAATATTTTAAAGGCATAGCAATGAATAGTAAAAGTAGATATGAAATGCCTTCTAAAATACTTAACAAACGTAAGCGGCCAATCGATGATCTTAACATCTTGGTTCATCCTCCAAATGTATGATTTTTTTAACTGTCGTGAAAAATGTACCATGTAGATGCAACCGTTACAAGCATCAATGGTCGCTGTCACAAAAGATTCAAAAGATAATTAAAAAAGAGCACACTATGAGTTGACAAGGTATAACGTTATCTTTTATGAGTATATATAGTAAATGATGAAACTGTACATTTATTTACGTTCAGTCTCGATACGTTAATCCTGTTTTACACGTGTAATAAGAGGCAGGAAAGGGTTTGGAAATATGACAAAAGGAATAGAACAAAAGGAAAATATCCTTGATGCAGCGTTTGTTGTATTTGGAGCAAATGGTTATCATGATGCTAAAATGATTGATATTGCTAAAAAAGCGGGTGTGTCGAAAGGAACACTTTACCTTTACTTTCCTTCAAAAGAAAGCTTATATATTGCGGTTAATGATCGCTCTTTTCTTTACTTCATTGCTAACGCAAAGCGAGAAACCAATCGCTGTGAAACATTTAGGCAAAAGCTTTATTCAATTGCAAGACATCACCTGTACTTTTTTTATAACACAAGAAAGTACCCAGATTCGTTTTGGCAAGCTCCCCATCAAATGTCTGGAATGATGGAGCGTTTGCATCGTTTTTTTGATGATTATCATTCCCTAGTATCAGACTTGATGAAAGAAGAGGGACTTGAAGATACAGCTTTACATTCAAAAGCGTTTTGTAGCATGCTAAATGGGTATAGAATGGATATTGTATCTAACAAAAATGTGTCAGAAAAAGAAATTGAACGTTATGCAACGTTTACAGTTGACCTTTTCCTAGAAGGTTGCTATTGATTTCTTTTTTTAAAAACTGACCCGCTGGTACTCACTACATTACACATGTAAAATGCGACTAATAAAATATACGGGGGCTATTTATGAATTTCTTGACAAAGTTTAGCTTAAAGAATGCAGTAGCAGTATTCATTTTATCGTTTCTGCTTATCATAGCTGGATTATTCTCATTTTCAAGGTTGAAAATTGACTTATTACCTAATATTGAATTTCCACAGCTATCGATTGAAGCTGTATATCCTGGGGCTTCTCCTAGTGATGTAAACGAACAAGTAACATCGAAGTTAGAAGAGCAGTTAAAAGGTCTTGAAGGCGTTAAAAGCGTTCAAAGTGTTTCTTACGAGAACGTGGGGATTATTAATTTAAAATTTCCGTTCAATACGGATTTAGATGAAGTTGAACAACAAATTGACACTATAACAAAAGATTTAGATTTACCAGAATCATCGACGGTTGATGTGAATCGCTTTTCATTTGGTACTTTCCCGATTATGAACATTTCTTTATTTGCTGAAGGTGATGCAGAAGTTGAAAAGCTTTTAGACAGGGAAATTATCCCAGAATTAAATAAAATTGAAGGGATTAACTCTGTATCTGTTGGTGGCGTAAAGGATGATTTTTTACAAATTACGTTGGATAAAGAAAAAGCAGTGGCAGCTGGTCTGACGCTTGAACAAATCAAAGAGCAAATTAACCAAAAGTCCGTATCGTTTCCAGCAGGAACTGTAAACGGTGAAGAACTCCAAATTCCTGTTCGAGTTGAAGAGAAACTAGATACAATTGATGCATTAAAAGAAGTTGAGCTAAAATCTACAGTTAATCCCGAAGCTCCACCAGTTTCACTTGGTGATATTGCAACGATTGAAGAAGTGAGTGAGCAAGGAGAATACACGCGCTATAATCAACAAGAGGCGCTAACAATGGCTATTACAAAGAAACAGGATGCAAATACGGTTCAAGTTGCCAATGATGCATTAGAAGTGTTGAAAAAATATGATGATGATATTAACTATGCTATTGGATTTGATTCAGCAGAAGGAATTGAAAAGTCAGTTGAAACGTTAGTAAAAGAAGGATTGCTTGGGGCGTTGTTCGCTTCAATTGCAGTACTAATCTTCCTGCGCAACTTCCGTGCTACCATTATTTCAATTATCTCGATTCCACTTTCACTTCTTGTCTCAGCTATTTTCTTAAATGGACTGGATATTTCATTAAATATCATGACACTAGGTGGAATGGCAGTAGCAGTTGGGCGCGTTGTGGATGATAGTATCGTAGTTATTGAAAATATCTTTAGACGTGTTCGAAAATCAGAAGAAGGCATTTCTGATGAATTAGTTGAATCTTCAACAAAAGAGATATTAAAAGCCATTACATCATCGACTATTACAACTGTTGTTGTATTTTTACCAATCGGTTTTGTCGGTGGAATTACTGGTGAGTTCTTCTTACCATTTGCTCTAACAGTAGTATTTTCATTATTAGCATCTCTTCTTGTTGCGGTTACAATCGTCCCGATTTTAGCAAAATTTGCGTTTAAGAAGGTACCAGCAGAAGAGAAAGAGGGTAAAATTCAGCGTGGATATGCAAAAGCGATTGCATGGTCACTAAACCATAAGATTAAAATTTTAATTCTATCTTTCTTACTATTATTTGGTTCATTTGCTCTTGTTCCATCGCTTGGCTTCACATTCATTCCAAACGAAGAACAAAGGCTTCTACAGGCAAATGTTCAGCTACCTTCGTCTACTTCTTTAGAACGTACAAATGAAGTGTCGTTAAAAGTGGAGGAGCTATTTGCAAACGAAGATGAAGTAAAAGAGGTAACAACAGAAGTCGGTTCACGCGACTTTGCAACTGGCGTAAAGCGACCAAATCAGATCGGTTATTTCTTAAATCTGAAAGATGGCGTAGATGTAGATGCGTATATTGATGAACTTCAAAGTAAGATGGAAGAAATTGTAGGAGAAGAGTCTCCAAAAGCAACACTAAGCGTATCTGAAGCTTCAACAGGTGGACCACCAACTAATAACAACGTAACGGTAGATTTATTCTCATCTGACTTAGATGACTTACAAACGGCGGCAAAAGAAGTAGAAAATTATTTAAATACGTATGATAACTTAAAGTACGTAAAAAATAATTTCTCTGATAAACAAAAGCAGCTTGTGGTTGAAGTTAATCAAGATAAAGCATCTGAGTATGGTGTATCTGGATTCCAGCTTGTGGGAACCATTACCGATCAAACAAAACCTGTATCAGTAGGTGACCTAACGTTAGATGGAACAAATCGTGCAGTTCAGCTTTCTTATGATGAAGATATTAGTTCAACAAAAGCAATTGAAGATCTGCAAATCTTTACACAAAGAGGACCAGTAGCAGTAAAAGATATTGCTAATGTAAGCGAAATTGATACATTTACATCCATTCAAAAATTAGATGGAAAAGTGTTTGCTCGCGTTGAAGCGGATATTAAAGACGAAAATATTCAAAAAGTGACGCAAGACGTAGTAGAGGGTGTAGAGAAGCTTAATTTACCAAAAGGGGTAAGTCTTGAAGGTGGAGGCGGTAGTGATGAAACCGTAGAAATCTTCCAATCTTTAGGATTGGCTATTTTAACAGCCATTGGTCTTGTTTACTTGACGATGCTCATTACGTTTGGTAAAGCTCGTATACCATTTATTATTTTATCGTCGTTAATCTTTGTTCCAATTGGTTCACTAATTGGCTTAGTAATCGCAAAAGAGCCTCTATCTGTTAGCGTAATGATTGGTTTCCTAATGTTAATTGGAATTGTAACGACAAACGCTATTGTATTAGTAGACCGAATTACCCAAAATAGAGAACAAAAAGGTATGACAATTCGCGAATCGCTTATTGAAGCTGGTAAAACGCGCTTACGTCCAATCCTAATGACAGCCTTTGCAACAATTGCAGCGCTGATCCCGCTTGCTTTGACAACATCAAGTGGAACATTGATCTCTAAAGGTCTAGCAATAACGGTTATTGGTGGTCTAACATCTTCTACTTTATTAACCTTAATTATCATTCCAGTTGTATATGAATTATTCTTTGCTAAGCAGGTTCGTAAAGAAAGAGAACTGGGAAAAGGTGAGAAATAAGAACTATTTTCTATAAGAGGAAAATAAGACCATTTATTATATGCTATAATAAAGGTACGTTTTATTTAACCCCTTATATTATATAGATGAAGCCAGGACCCTTTAAGCCGAGGGGATCTCTGGCTTCGTTTTTTTATTGCTTTTTGTTAGAGATGGTTTACACTTAAAAAGTATCCATGAAGAAATACAGTATTGATATGCGAGGTGAAGGGGAATGGGCACTGATGACCCCAATTTGTACAGAGCTATAAATAGAGGCAACATAAGGTGTTCCATGTCTCTTTTCACACGTAACGAAAAGCTACTTTTGATGCCTCACTTTTAAAATGAGGTGAATGAATATGATTAAAGCATATCTTTATTATTGAAGCTCACGCTTTGAATCTTGCTCTTTTTCAGCGCTGTTATTTTTTTACTTCAAACTCTTTAGGAGAGCTAGTAAATAACCCTGTAAATAGCAAGATGGGAAATACTACTGCTAAAAAGGTGCTTATAGCTCTAAAATCTTATAGTAGAGTCATTCAATATGTTTTTCAACAACAAGAGAGAATAGAAAAGGGAGGAGTCTAACAAAAAAAGAGCGGCTATAGGCCGCTCTTTTACGATTATTAAATTAGTTTTGGTAAGTGTGTCGCAGCATCGTACTCTACAAGAGGCTCACCTTGTTGAATACGATGTAAATAGTCAGGGTTTGAGATAAGTGGGCGTCCAATAGCGGCTACGTCAATCCAGCCAGCTTCTAGAGCACGTTCTGCAGATTCTGGTGTTAAATCACCAACTCCGATAATAGGGCCGCTCCAGTAGTTTCGAACAATTTCATAAAGGTTCTTACCGTCTTTTACATCTTCGTAAAAGTTAAGCATTGAAGGATGAATTATTTTCACGCCAACTTCTTTAAATGCTTCAACATAGGTTTGAATTGCTTTTTCAGCATCATCCCATCTGTATTCAGGCGCATCGACCTTATGCGGAGAAAAACGAATTATAACACGTTCTGCACCAATTGCATTAATCACGGCAGAAATGACTTCTTTCATGAATGTTAATCGTTGTTTTAAATCTCCACCGTATTCATCTGTGCGCTTGTTTGAAAACTCAGAGTTAAACTGATCAATTAAGTAGCCGTGTGCACCGTGAATTTCAACACCGTCAAATCCAGCTTCAAGGGCATTTTTAGCAGCTTGAGCATATTGAGCAACAACTTCTTTAATATCTGCTTTTGTCATTTCTTCTGGTATTTCATAAGGTTTACGGAAGCGAGGAACTTGACCAGCTGCAGCGATGGCAGAAGGAGCTTGAGGCTGTTGGCCTTTAATTAATTCATGGTGACTTAAACGCCCTACATGCCAAATTTGCGCAATAATTGTACCACCTTCGTCGTGAACGGCATTGGTTACTTCTTTCCAAGCTTCAATTTGCTCTTGCGTATAGATTCCTGGAACACCTGGATTTCCTTTAGCGCGATCACTAATGACAACACCTTCTGAGATAATGAGGCCGATGCCGTCTTTAGCGCGACGACGATAGTACTCAGCAATTTCTGTATTTACAACACCTGTTTCATCATCTGCAAAGCAACGTGTCATTGGAGCCATTGCAGTTTTTGTTTTCAATTGTAGACCTTCTAATTGTGTTTGTTCAAATAGCTTAGAATAGCGAGTCATTATTCGTTCATCTCCTTCAAAACCAGTCTTTGTATGCAATCCTTTTAAGTAAGGATAGACTCAGTGTAACAAGAAGGGTATTTTTGATTCAAATATTTTGACTCACGAAAAAGAGTTTGGGACATAACAAAATGATTGCTTCTAAAAGACGAACACTAGCTGTTCCCATCTCTTTGATTTGTCTCCACACGTTCGTTCCATTGCGCTACGGTCGTCCTACGCTCCATTCCACCCTGTTTCCAACATTGTTTTCACAATCAACAAAAAACCTGAACGATTAAAAGTGAGAAACTCTCAATCGTTCAGGTTTATCATTGGCCGAATTACTTATGTCCCAGCCTCTTTCAATGTTAAGCGTGGTTTCTACGCATTTTTCTCATAACGAAACTTACGATTAATACTAAAATGATTGAACCAATAATGGCAGGTACAATGGCGAATCCGCCCATCTCAGGACCCCAGTTTCCAAAAATAAGTCCACCTAACCAAGCTCCGATAAAACCAGCGATAATGTTACCGATAATCCCTCCTGGGACACCTTTTCCAGTAATGATACCAGCTAACCAACCAATAAGTCCACCTACAATAAGCATCCAAATAAATGACATAATAACAACCTCCTGATAGTGTATTTGAATCTTATATCTTTTTGATACCCGCGAATGAACCAAGTTATGCATGTTTTGACCAAAAATAAAAGATAGTGTGAAATTAATCAAAATAAAGAGTAAATTGAAGGAAACAGGGAATATAGATAAGTTTAAGGTGAATAAATAGGGAGGTTTATACTATTTGTCCATAAATACACTAGTTTCAGTTGTTGGCCTTATATTTATATGATAAGGTTCACTAGTGTTGCATAAATGTTGACGCAATTTTCAGTTTAATGTTTTTTCCTGTTTAGAGCCAAAAAAG
>NZ_JBXDLD010000107.1:0-1684 GCF_056820425.1 Priestia sp. KCTC 13724
TCGAAAAATATTTTTTTGACACCTCACCAACGGCTCAAACCGTTGATAAATCAACATTTATAGAGGGAGCGCTTTTTATACATTCTTTCTTCAACCACACACCTGAAGATCATCGTCATATCAACGGTGTATAAAAAGCTGCATACTCAAGCAAAAGAATCCTTAGCTGAACCCTACTGCCGCAAGGGTTCTTTTTGCTTGCTTGGTTCCTTTAAGAGACTTTATGTAAACTAGCTTTGCATACTGTATACATTAAGAATTCACTTGTTTTTTATAAGTTAGAAGTGAAAATACAATAAAGGAACTGATTAAAATTGATGTAATATGTGTATCTAAATATAGTTTGTGTTCTACAATCAATGTAATAATTGGAGAAAGTATTATAGCAATGAGTATATAAAGTAAGAGCTTTAAAAAGAATTTTGAGGATCTGAATTTATTTTCAATTAAAGCATAGCTCGGTACTAATAAAATATATAATACGGCTCCTAAACCTATAATAAAAAGTACTGAACTAACGGAGAAAAGCCCTTCTAAATATGAGGCCCTCTTACTATTAAAAAAATCACTAATTAAAAGTGAAAGTCCAATTAGAACTGTTGTGATGAATACGGATGAAATTGGTCTATTCTTCATAAAAACACCTCTCTTATGATAATATATTCCAATTATACACTTGTTTTTAAGCCAAAGGGAGAGAGTGTGAATTATATAAGACTGCCTAGAATGCGGATTATGTTAACTAAACATGTATAACATATACAGCTTAAAAACCGAAAAAAATCACCTTTGGCGCTAGGGTGAACTAATCAAGCAGATTAGTTTAAGTGGAAACATAAAAAAGGTTAACATTCCCATTTAATTGTGATAGTATAAATTTAATCTTTTAGAAGAGGTGAGTTTAGTTGAGTAGAGTAGAGCAGAGTACAAAGTTAGATTTAGAACGAATCGTTTTTATTGGGAGAACGTTTGAAGAGTATTTAGATATGTTTTCGCTTTCAAAAAAAGACTTAGAAGGAAAGAAAATACTCGATTGTCCTGCAGGAGCATGTTCATTTACTGCGATTGGGAACCAATCAGGATTAGACGTAACCGCGTGTGATATCGCTTATTATCATCAAGGCAAAGATCTTAAAAATAAAGGTCTCCAAGATGTTGAACATGCGATGGAGCATATGGAAAAAGCAAAAAGTAATTATGTTTGGGATTATTTTAAAGATGTAGAAGATCTTCGAATCCATCGATTGAGTGCGTTAAAGGAATGCGCCAATGATATGAGAGAAAACGAGGAACGGTACGTTCCTGTTACGTTACCTTCTTTGCCATTTAAAGATGCAGAATTTGATGTTCTTCTTTCTGCTCATTTTTTATTTATGTATAGTGACCGATTAGATTACCAATTTCATATTGCTACAATCAACGAACTGTTAAGGGTGACGAAAGAGGAAATCCGCATTTTTCCTTTAATTGATTTAGAAGGAAAGCGATATGAACATTTAGATAAATTAATTAGCTATCTTGCTGATCATGGATGTACAGTCGAAGAAGTACAAGTGCCCTATGAATTTCAGGCAAATGCGAACTCGATGTTAAGAATAAAAAAAGAATAGGCAAGAAGGGGCTGTCTAATAAGTCCCTCTAAATAAAACAGGTGGAGAAAAACGCAATGTTTTTCTCCACCTGT
>NZ_JBXDLD010000108.1:0-25666 GCF_056820425.1 Priestia sp. KCTC 13724
TCGAAAAATATTTTTTTGACACCTCACCAACGGCTCAAACCGTTGATAAATCAACATTTATAGAGGGAGGAGTTAGAATGGCGTTACAGAAACATCTAAAACCAATCCATCTTTGGGCTATTTCAGTAGGGATGGTTATTTCAGGACAATATTTTGGGTGGAACTATGGGTTTGAAGCAGGTGGGATTTTAGGACTTGCAGTTGCTACCTTAATCGTAACGATTTTCTATACAACTTTTATGTTTAGCTATGCCGAACTATCAACGTCAATTCCGCAAGCGGGTGGACCGTCAGCTTACGCAAGAAGAGCAATGGGTCCATTTGGAGGATTTATAGCTGGGATTGCCTGTTTACTTGAATTTGTGTTTGCACCGCCCGCTATTGCCGTTTCAACAGGTGCATATCTAAATTTTTTAATTCCATCGATTAATCCCGTATATGCAACCGTTGGTGTCTTTGCCTTCTTTATTCTCGTTAATTTAATCGGCGTTAAAGAAGTAGCTTTAATTGAGCTAAGCGCTACGATTCTAGCACTTATTGGATTAGCAATCTTCTACGTGAGCGGACTGTCGCATATCGAAACAAGCAATCTATTTAATGAACAATCATTCTTAAACGGTCCTTCTGGTATTTTAGCTGCTATTCCGTTTGCCGTTTGGTTTTACTTGGCTATTGAAGGTGGAGCTATGGCTGCAGAAGAAGTTGAGAATCCACAAAAAAACATTCCCAAAGGGTTTATTGCTGCCATTATTACCCTAGCAACGGCTACTATTTTCACGCTATTTGTCACAGCGGGATTAGGTGGAGGAAGCGGTACCAGAGCTTCAGCAGATTATCCGCTTCCACAGGCGTTATCGCTTGTCTATGATGGAAATGCGCTTTCTATTACAATTGCAATCATTGGCTTATTCGGGCTCATTGCAAGCTTAAATGGCATTATCATGGGTTTCTCTCGTCAAACGTATGCGCTAGCGCGAGAAGGGTATTTTCCAAAATTTCTTGCAAAAACGAATAAAAAAGGTGTGCCAGTGGGAGGCCTGCTCATTCCGGGGGTAATCGGCGTGATTTGTGCAGGATCCGCGACGTTTGCAAATGCACTTATTATTCTAGCCGTATTTGGTGCAATGACGATGTACTGCATTAGCTTAGTGTCACTCTTTATTTTACGAAAGAAAGAGCCAAACTTAGTAAGACCGTTTAAAGTCAACTATCCTGCTGTTCCAATCATTGCGCTTTCGTTAGGCTTACTATGCTTATTTAGCATCGTGAAATACAGCGTCCTGACAACGGATTTAATACTTTTTAACCGTTCGATTCCGCTCATTTATATTATTGTAGGAATCTTTGCTGCTTCAGTTGTTTATTATTTTGCATACCCAGCCAGGTTATTTAAAAAGGATCAGGGTGAAGTATATGGTGAAGAGGCAATTAAGGTGAAGTAATAAAAGATTCTTGTTAAAAAGATATGAGTAGAAAAGCTGAGAGTGTATGTATTCTCAGCTTTTTCTTTAGTCTATTAACATGTATTGTATACTGATAAAATAAGAAAGCGCTTTATTTATAGGTTGATAAAATCAAAAAACGTGGAGGAGATTATGGATCAGATTGTACGAGACGTAGCTAGCTTAATTAAGTGTAAGAATAAAAAGATGATAATTGGTATATCAGGTCACGGTGCATCTGGAAAAACAACATTTGCGAAGAAGCTTATCCACCTTCTTGGAGAGGATGAAGTTAATTATATCAATACGGATCCTTATATTGTTGATTCTAATCTTAGGAAGCAGACTCTCATAAGCTATGAATATAAGGGAGAACGACATGAGGGCAAGATAACGGCTTGTCATCCTTCTGCTCATCATCGGAATGCTTTAGAAAGAGATGTTCAAATGATTAGAAGCTCATTTGATTTTTATACAATAGGAACACATTATTTAGAGAGTATTCGAATTTCTGCGCGGAAAAGAATAAATATTATAGAAGGAATGAGTGTAGCCTTCACTAATTTGAATTTATATGATAGGACCATCTATCTATATACGAATGAAGAAACTGAGCTAATGAGACGAAGTGAACGCGATGTGTTTGAAAGAGGAATGGACCTCGATTATTTAAGGAGGACTCATCAAGAACGTAGAATTCAATATGATGTATTTATGCACGCGTATCACAGGGACTTTGATATTGTTATCAAAAACTCAAACGAGAATTTTGTACTTGAAAAAAGCAAATAAAATCGAAAGAAGCACATGGTTATTCCAGTGCTTCTTTCAGCTGCTATTTAATACATTTCAATACCTCAGTATAGAAAGTATGTTTGTCATCCACGTTTAAAACAATTCGATCTATTTCTTTCGTTATTCCGTATGGTAAAGTTAGCGTTTGCTTTTGGTGGAGTTGAATTTCAAAGGTTGGCTTTTCTGGAACAAAGTCATTTAGCCTTGCGTCGTATAAGTGAGCCTGCTCAGCCTTCGTGAATGTTTCAGCGCCGTCATACCATTTAATTTCCTTATTTACACAGAGGTAGTAGTTCTTTTGTTGAAAATACACAAATAAAAAACTGAAAATTCATTCTTTTTCCGATGAATTAACAATAATCATCCTGTAAACTAAAAAAACTAGATGTTATATTTTATAACACGAAAAGTTAGGTTTAGGAGGATGAGTAATAAATGGAACAAAACGCTGATTTACGTCCAATTGCGCACGAGAAATATCGTATTTTAGGTCCAAAAGCGTATGTGGCAATGTGGTGGGGAGATGCCGTAATGGTTGGTTCATTTATGTTAGGTTCAAGTTTAATTCCACCTTTTGGGAAGTTGAATTTGACGCAAGCTTTTATCGCTTTAATTCTAGCAAATATTCTCGCTGCTTTGTTATTTGCGTTAAATGGACGAGTAGGATGGAAACACGGGATTCCAATGGTTGTTCAGCTTAGATCTTCCTTTGGTCCGGTAGGTTCTCGAATTCCAGCTTTAATGCGAGCGGTCCCCGCGTTATTCTGGTATGGAGTCCAATCTTGGCTGGGGGCTCAGGCGCTGAACCAAGTGTTTATGGGACTTATCGGTTTTGATAACGTTTGGGTCTGGTTTTTTGCATTTCAAGCGCTCCAAATCTTCCTATCAGCTAAAGGCATTCAATCGATTAAGTGGATTGAAATTGTAGGATCTGTCATTATTATGCTGGGCGTTGTGTATTTGATTTTTCTCTTTTTATCCACCTTTGGATTCGAAGTTGAGAAAGTCGCTAACACCGAGGGTTCCTGGGGAATTCCATTTTGGCTTGCGATGACGGTGTTAATCGGTCAATTTGCTGCACTGCTCATTAATATTTCAGATTACACTCGCTACTTCCCACGTAAATCTTCAGCTGGTACGTTTGTAGGAGCTCACGTTGTAGGGATTGTTCCACCGATGATTTTATTGCCATTCGTCGGCATTTTAGGAGCAGCGGCCGTCGGCGTCTGGAATCCTGTTGATATTATCTCAAATCATATTTCGAATGTAGCAGCCAGTATTATTGTGTTAATCTTTATTGCTCTAGCCCAAGTTACAACAAACTTAGTAGCTAATATCATGCCTCCAGTACTTGTGGCAATGGATTTATTTAAAATCTCATGGGAAAAAGCCTGCGTAATTGTCGGAGTACTAGGAGTAGTAACGTGTCCATGGTTTATTATGACGGATTCATTATTTTTAACATTTATCGCAGTTGTTTCAGCTTTTTTAGGTCCGATTTTTGCGATTATGGTAGCAGACTTTTACTTTATTCATAAAGGTAATTATAATGTGGCTCCGCTATATGAAGGTAAACTATTTACGGCATTTAAAGGGTGGAATCCTGCCGCTATTATCGCTACAATTGTTGGAACGTCTCTCGCGTTTATTAACGTGGAACTTTCGTGGTTTTTAGGTTTAATTCCTGCAGCCCTTGTGTATGTTGTGTTAATGAAAACATGGATCATGAAGCATGAGCAGTATGTAAGAGAAGGGCTTAATCAAACATTCCGTCATTCAGCCCCATTAAAACGTGAAGAAGCGAGCTGAATCCAGGTAGGGAAACTCCTACCTGGATTTTAGTGTGTTTAGTGAAAGTTTACTAATAAAAGATGAAAATTTATTGAAAATTTCAAAAAAATATATTGAAAGCGCTTTATCTATATGTTATTCTTCATTTATCGAGGTAAAATTTACTGAAAAATAAGTAAAAAACACATGTAGTGAGGTAGTGTATATGACCACGTTAAAAGAGGTAGCAACTGCTGCAAAAGTTTCAAGCACCACCGCATCTAGGGTGTTAAACAATGATCACACACTTTCTGTTTCTGATGAAACCAGAAGTCGAGTTTTAAAAGCTGCAAAAGCATTGAATTATACACCCGTAAGAGCGCGTAAAGGAGAGACGGGAGATGCAAATCTTACTCCCCGTATTGGTATTATGTTTGCCCAAACTGTTGAAGAAGAGCTGGCAGACCCCTTCTTTTCATCTATACGACACGGAATTGAGAATGCTTGCATAGAGAGAGGAATTTTAACAAATCGAATGTTTCGTCTAAAAAGCATGCGTCGAGAAGAAGTGCTTCATGACCTAGATGGTTTAATTGTTGTCGGGCGCATTAGTGCTGAGACGATTCAAACTGTTAGTAATCATCTCGACAATATTATCTTTGTCAATCACTTAGCGGATGAAAATACATATGATTCAGTCATCAGCGATTTTGAACGCGCAACGGAAAGTGCGCTTGAGCATTTAATACAGTTAGGTTATCAGCGTATTGGCTACATCGGAGGACGTGAACGAGAACATTTTATAAACGGAAATCAGGTTATTGAAGATAAGCGCCAAACAACATTTGAAAAAATACTAGAGAAAAAAGGAATGTTTTGTTCTAGCGATGTTCATATTGGTGAATTCGCCATGGCTCAAGGGTATGAGTTAATGGAGAAAGCGATTAAACAAGGAAATTTGCCAGAAGCCTTTTTCATAGCGAGCGATTCAATGGCGATTGGCGCAATGCGAGCTCTTCAAAAAGCGAATCGTAAAGTGCCAGAAGATGTTGCGATTGTAAGCTTTAACGATGTAGATGTTGCAGAATTTACGAGTACGCCTCTAACCACGGTCAAGGTCTACACGGAGCAGATGGGCCAGTTAGCGGTCAACTTACTAATGGATCGAATAAATGGGCGCAAGATTCCGCTAAAGGTGACGGTACCTACAAAATTAGTAATTCGAGATAGCTGTGGTTTAACAATGAAACGAATGGCTAGCGGGGCGTAAACAGTATAACTGAAAGGAGGTGATGCACGAGCCTTATTGGAACGTAAATGATTGTAAGGGGGAGAAGAAATCGAAAGTAAAAAACACATAAAAAAAGAGATTAAAAAACCTAGAGCAAATGCTTCCGTTTTATTGGCAGATAAAGCGGAACAAGAAAGATGGCAGTCCTTCTTATCTAGGGGTTTTTAACCTCAAATAAAACATATAGAAGCCTATTATACTTACTTTTTTATTTTCTGGTAATAAAACCGTTTTATCCTAATTAATCAGAAAATTCTAAATAAATAACGTGTAGGAGGAGCACATGAAGAACGTGACGCGTTTGTTAATTTTGTTTATGGTTTTTGCGGTATTTGCGGCGGGGTGTGGAAGCAAAGGAGCTTCTTCTGGTGATGGTGGCAAAGTCACACTAACACTGTTTTCCACAATGAGTAATAAAGGAGAAAGAGCAGCATTAGAAAGCGTAATTGCAGATTTTGAAAAGGAAAATCCTGATATAGCGATTGAAGCAAACTTTCCTGGAAACGGATATGAGGATATGCTTCGTGTGAAGATGGGTGCCAACGACATGCCAGATTTATTTGATACGCACGGTTGGTCACAGCTTCGATACGGTGAATATGTTGCAGATTTAAAAGACATGAATTGGGTGAAAGACTTAGATCCTGCGCTTGATCAAATTTTAAAAGATGAAAGCGGCAAGGTGTACGCTTACCCGTTAAATCAAGCTAAAGATGGGATTAGCTATAATGTGAAATTACTAGAACAATACGGAATTAAACCACCACAAACAATGGATGAGTTTGTGAAAGCATTAGAAGTAGTAAAAAACAAAAGCAAAGGTGATGTCGTACCGCTTTGGATTCCTGGAGGAGAAAACGGAAATATTGCGCAAATCTTTGACCAAATCGCTACGCCATATCTTATTACTGACAAAGAGAATGGACATGGAGACGAGCTGTTAGATGGAAGCTTCAACTGGTCAAAATACGATCAGCTAGGAGAGTTGATGGTCGATTTAAAGAAAAAAGATTTACTCAACAAAGATGTATTAACAGCGAAACAATCCCAGGTAACGGAGCTTATGGCACAAGATAAAATTGCGTTTACATTCGTAGGAGGCTCCTTAGGTCCTGATGCAACAGAACTAAATCCTGAAGTAAAGGTTGGAACAATTCCTGTACCAGCTGTTCATAAAGGGGATGCACAAAGTTGGATTGGCGGCGAGCGCTTTACACTAGCAGCATGGAAAGATTCTAAAAACCTAGACGAGGCAAAGGAATTTATTGAATTTGCGGCTAAGCCGGAAAATGTAAAGAAAATAGCTGAAGGCACATCTTCTACAGCAGCATTAAAAAATGCGGAAGCAGATAACTACTACTCAGAGTTTTATAAGCAATATGAAGAAGTAAAGGTAGAGCCATACTTTGATCGTAAGTACTTACCAAGCGGTATGTGGTCTGTGATGTCAACAACAGGTCAAGAGCTATTAGCTGGAACGCTTACAGCAAAACAGCTTTCTAAGAAAATGGAAGAAGAGTATAACCGCTTGCGAAAGCAGTAAAAAGTTAGGGAAAGCAGTGCTTAATTGTGCTGCTTTCTGTAAACTGCATCTAGCTGAAATAGGAGTGAGGTTATGAGCGAATTAGTAAGAAACGAGCGGCTACCCAAAGAGTCTACTTCAGTTATAAAGAAAAAAAAGTCAACTAAGCTCAAAAAAGAATCATCTTTATGGTGGATGTACTTACCTGGGCTTGTCATTGTTACGCTGTTTATTATTTATCCATTCATTAATGGCATCCAGCTTTCGTTTACAAACTGGAATGGTTTTTCGCAAACATATGATTGGATTGGAGTTGAACAGTATCAGAGGTTACTAGCGGATCCAACAACGTGGCTGGTTGTGAAAAATACGCTATTGTACGGAATTGGAAGTACAATTTTTCAGAATATACTGGGCTTGTTGTATGCACTTTTGTTGAATCAAAGTATTCGAATGAAAACATTCACGCGTACGATTGTTTATTTACCGGTTATTATTAGCCCGATTATTATGGGATACATTTGGTACTTTTTCTTCTCATTTCAAGGTGGAGCGCTGAATGATGTGCTGATGCTCTTTGGGTATGAACCGGTTAACGCACTAGGGAATGCAAGTTTGAATCCATGGATCATTGTATTTGTTAATACGTATCAGTTTGTTGGGATTGCGATGATTATTTATCTTGCGGGACTTCAAGGGATTTCAAAAGATTATTATGAAGCAGCTCAGTTAGATGGTGCTTCTGGTTGGCAGCAGTTTAAAACGATTACTCTTCCTTTACTAATGCCGTCTATTACAATTAACGTTGTTTTAAATATTATTGGAGGACTAAAGTTGTTTGACGTAATTGTTGCCTTAACAGGCGGGGGGCCTGGAGATGCATCACAATCTATGTCAACGTTTATGTATGATTTATACTTTAAACGACAAGACGCAGGTTACGCTGCAACGCAGGGTGTATTTATGGCTGTGATTATTTTAATTATTAGCATCGGAGCATTGATTTACTTTAAGAGGAAGGAGACAGAAGCATGATTGATTACACGAATAAGAAGAAAAAAAGATGGCTTACAGTTTTGGCTATTGTGATCACCATCTTTCATATTGTGCCGTTCTATATTCTTGTGACAACATCGCTTAAACCAGCGGGAGACTTCAGTTCAAAGTGGGTATTTCCATCACAGCCCAATGTTCAAAATTTTGCTGATGCGTGGAGTCAAGCAGGACTTGGTACAGCGTTCTTAAATACGGTTATTATTACGTTTTGCTCAGCCGTTTTACTTATTGTATTAGGTTCGCTCGCTGCTTATCCACTAGCACGTCGTCAAACAAAGCTAAATAAATACGTCTACTTTATCTTTATTGGAATTATGGTCATCCCCCCGCTAACAGCACTTGTTCCCCTTTACAAAATGGTGGTTAACATGGGGATGATGAACACATACCAAATTGCTATCTTAAACAATGTGGCAGCATTTTTACCATTAACAATCTTTCTATATGCAGGATTCATTCGCTCGACGATTTCAAAAGAGCTCGAAGAAGCAGCAAAAATTGATGGAGCAAGTACGTTAGGTATCTTTTTCCGCATCGTCTTCCCACTGTTAAAGCCAGTGACGGCGTCTGTTTTAATCATTTCATGCGTGTATATTTGGAACGATTATCAGTTTGCGATTTTCTTCTTGCAAGATAAAGAAATGCATACATTAACGGTTACGCTTGCCAGTTTCTTTGCACAAAATCAGCATAATTTGAGCTTAGTAGGAGCAGCAGCTTTAATCGCTATGTTGCCAATGACAATTTTATTTTTACTTCTACAAAAATATTTTATTGCCGGCTTAGCTTCGGGATCTGTTAAAGGCTAAATGATGAAAAGAGAGGGAGAGAATTAATGACAAAAATTACGTTTATCGGTGCAGGAAGTACAGTATTCGCCAAAAATATTTTAGGAGACTGCATGTTTGTTCCGGCTTTGGCAGGATTTGAATTTGCCCTATATGATATCGACGAGCAGCGTTTAAAGGATTCAGAAAACATGCTTAATAACTTAAAAGAAAACTATAAAATCAACGTGACGGTTAAATCGTACCTTAATCGAAAAGAAGCGCTTAAAGGCGCAAAGTACGTAATTAATGCCATACAGGTAGGGGGATATAAACCAAGTACGGTAATTGATTTTGATATTCCAAAGAAATATGGTCTTCGCCAAACGATTGGTGACACGGTTGGCATTGGTGGTATCTTTAGATCTCTGCGCACCATTCCAGTGATGCTTGATTTTGCAAAAGATATGGAAGAAGTCTGCCCGGATGCGCTGTTTTTAAATTACACAAATCCAATGGCTACTTTAACGGGTGCGATGTTACGCTATACGGATATTCAAGCGGTCGGGCTTTGTCATAGCGTACAGGTATGTACCAAAGATTTATTTAAGGCGCTTGAAATGGATCACGAAGGAATTGAAGAAAAAATCGCAGGTATTAATCATATGGCATGGCTATTAGAAGTAAAGCGGGATGGAAAAGACTTATATCCTGAAATTAAGCGCCGTGCTCGTGAAAAGCAAAAAATAAAGCATAATGATATGGTGCGTTTCGAGCTTATGGACAAGTTTGGTTATTATATTACGGAGTCGTCTGAACATAACGCAGAGTATCACCCATATTTTATTAAGAACAACTATCCAGGTTTAATCGACCAATTTAACATTCCGCTTGATGAATACCCAAGACGATGCGAAGAGCAAATTAGCCAATGGGAAACGATGCGAGAAGAGCTTGTTCATAACAGAAATCTCACGCACACGCGCTCTCATGAATATGGTTCACATATCATTGAAGCGATGGAAACGAATACGCCATTTAAGTTTGCAGGCAACGTATTAAACACAGGTGGTTTAATTAGTAACCTGCCACAAAAAGCGTGCGTAGAAGTCCCGTGTATCGTTGATCGTAGCGGTGTTATTCCAGGTTATATCGGAGAGCTACCAGAGCAACTAGCAGCGCTTAATCGTACAAATATCAATACGCAACTTTTAACAATCGAAGCAGCAGTGACCAAAAAGCGTGAGCATATCTACCAAGCTGCAATGTTAGACCCTCATACAAGTGCTGAACTATCAATGGATGATATTGTTTTACTATGTGACGATTTGATTGAAGCACATGGTGATTGGTTACCACAGTTTTCAGGAAAAGTGTATCAGTCTATCTAATAATAAATGAGTAGGGAAAATTCCCTACTCATTTTGAACATTTAAGAAATGATTAATAACAATTGAGACAGCACCTAATGCAGGTGCATTTTTTCCTAATGAAGAGGGGAGTAGTTCACATGTATTTTCTAAATGAGAATGTACCCTAGAAGCAACTTCATTTTTAATGGTGTTTAACACAATCGGGTGAGATTCGATAATATTATTCCTTAGAATAATGGCTTGTGTGTCAAAAGTATTGAGAATGTTAGTGATGCCAATACTAATATAGAATCCAAAGTTTTGTAGTGCATTTAAGGCATCCACATCATTTTTATTTGCACGTTCAATAATTTCTTTTCGTACCAAATTTTTTTCATTTTTTTCTTCTACAGAAGAAAAAGAAGCTAGTAAAGCTTTTTCAGAAGCAAAAGCCATTTTGATGGATATCAAACAAACTATTACAATGAATGCTTCTTCTCAAAAGTTATTCGCCTATGGGAAATTGGTGATTATTGTAGGAATACTACTTTCTGTTTTTCAACAATTTGTAGGTATAAATGTAGCTTTATATTATGCCCCACGTATTTTTGAAAGTATGGGAGCTGCTAAAGATTCTTCAATGTTGCAAACCATTATTATGGGATTAGTGAATGTTGTTTTTACAATTATTGCAATTTTAACAGTTGGTCGATGGGGGAGAAAGCCCTTATTAATAGTAGGTTCAATTGGAATGTCTATTGGAATGTTTGGTGTATCAAGTATGGCATTTTCTAATATGATTGGAATAGGGACACTTATATTTATTATTATTTATACAGCTTCATTTATGATGTCATGGGGACCAATATGCTGGTGGGTGCTGATTTCGGAGATTTTTCCTAATAAAATTAGAGGCCGAGCTGTAGCTATCGCTGTAGCAGTTCAATGGGCGGCTAACTATTTTATTTCCTCTACATATCCTACAATGATGGAGTATAGTGGAGGATTAACATATGGTTTTTATGGTTTGATGAGTGTACTTTCTGCTTTATTTGTCTGGAAGCTTGTTCCGGAAACGAAAGGAAAAACGCTTGAACAGATGGAAAATACATGGAGAAAAAGAAAAGAAGACCAAAAAGATAGTCAAATTATTTAAATTAGGAGAATCATTCAAAGTAAACCATAAAATATACGTTTCCGGATTTTTGTAGATTGACGAGTAGGGAGTTCCCTACTCGTTTTCTTCTTGTTCCAAACGTTTATAGTGTGTCTTCCCCATTTGATAGACGAAAAATAAAAAAATAGGCAAGAGAATGATAAGAGAAGACATGCGAATTAGCGTGTCCACAATGGCTCCTTTTGTAATAATTAAGTTCACGATAAACATTAAAACAAAAATTACAATACCTACAGTTGTTAGCGTTTTTTTCAGCTTTTCTACTTTCACTTTTATCACCTAGTTTTAAAAATAATGGATGAAGCACTGAAAATCAACTCTTTCGATGAAAAGAGAGCAAAGAGGTTTACAGGATAAAAGATATGTTGTACGATAAAAAAAGTTTAATTCTTACTAAATCTATAAGATATGAGGTGTATATCATGGCATCAACAACTGTACAAACTTCTAAGCATACTAATTCAGCTCGCACAACGGTTGTTACGGAGCTTAGTCCAATGCAAAAGCCGTTAGTTATTGTCGGAATTTTAATTTCGGTCGTGTTACTAACAGCGATTGTAAACACAACAAATTGGACACAAGGTGTATTATTTATTATCGGTCTCGCTCTTGGCGCGACGTTACTATATGCACGATTTGGTTTTACTTCAGCGTTTAGACGATTAATGTCGGTCGGAAACGTACAAGGTTTACAGGCACATATGCTTATGCTAGCAGTAGCTTCCACGCTGTTTGCTATTATTTTAAGCACTGGGTTTAGCTTTACCGGTACGACACCGACAGGTTATGTGTCACCAGTAGGCGTGAGTGTGGTGGTAGGAGCATTTTTATTCGGAATTGGAATGCAGCTAGGAAACGGATGTGCATCAGGTACTCTTTATAATCTTGGTGGCGGTTCGTCTTCTATGATCATTACGCTCGTTTCATTCATTGGAGGTTCACTACTTGCAGCGTATCACTTTACATTTTGGATGGAGGATATGCCATCGTTCCAACCAATTTCGTTAGCTGAATCAACTGGGCTTGGCTATTTCGGTGCATGGGTTGTTCAAATGGTGGCATTTGCAGTTATTTACTGGATTACAGTTCAGCTTGCTAAAAAGAAAAATCCGCCAATGATGAAGCAGCTTCCAACAACAACAGGATGGAAGAAAGTTATTCGTGGTTCTTGGCCATTATTTGCGGCAGCAATTATCTTAGCACTTTTAAATGCTCTAACGCTAACAGTACGCGGTAACCCTTGGGGCATTACGTCAGCATTTGCTTTATGGGGTGGTAAAGCGTTAATGGCAACAGGAATTGATGTTTCGACTTGGGGTTATTTCCAAGGAGCGAATGGTCAAGCGTTAACGCAAACGGTTCTTGCCGACTCTACAAGCGTAATGAACTTTGGTATTATTTTAGGCGCGTTTATCTCAGCGGCAGCTCAAGGAACGTTCAAGCCTGGTAAAATTAAGCCAGGAGTTGCAGGAGCAGCAGTTGTAGGTGGCCTATTAATGGGCTATGGTTCTCGCTTAGCATTTGGTTGTAACATTGGTGCTTATTTTGGAGGAATCGCATCGTTTAGCTTACACGGTTGGGTATGGATGGTTATGGCAATGTTAGGAACAACGCTAGCCTTATTTATTCGACCATTGTTCGGATTAAAGAATCCAAAACCAAACGATTCGATTTGTTAAGAGAAAGAGACTGAGACATAAGTAATTCAGTCCTTACTATACCTGAACGATTGAGAGTTCATAACTTTTAATCGTTCAGGTTTTTTGGTTGATTGTGAAAACAATGTTGGAAACAGGGTGGAATGGAGCGTAGGACACTCGACTCCTGCGGGAAAGAGAGGGAAAACGGAGATCCCGCAGCGCAGCGAGGAAGCTCAGGTTCCTCCCCGCGGAAAGCGAGTGACCGTAGCGCAATGGAACGAACGTGTTGAGACAAATCAAAGAGATGGGAACAGCGAGTGTTCGTCTTTTAGAAGCAATCATTTTGTTATGTCCCAGCCTCTTTTTTCTTGTACTTATATGAGAAGTGAGATAGAATGAGAAAATAGAAAAACTAAAAATGTTTTATGAGTTTATCACGAGGAGGACTGATAATGAAAGAGCGAATTATGCAGGCATTTATCGAAGAGATTCATCATAAAGGAATGAAATTTACAATGGATGACTTAGCCAAAAGGCTAGGCATCAGTAAACGGACGCTGTACGAACATTTCTCGTCCAAAGTAGAGATTTTAGATACCATTATCACTCAAACGCTACAGGATTTTGATCAGAAAACCGAAGCGATTGTGAATAATGAAAATCTATCTTTGGTGGACAAAATCAAGCGAGTTATTACCGTTATTCCAGAGTATAATGACTTCTATGACTTATGTATCATTGAGCAAATGAAGCGCTACTACCCGGCACAGTGGAAACAGTTAAACGTAGCTTTGAACCAGTGGGACTCACTGAGAGAGCTAATGAAGCAAGGAATAGAAGAAGGAATTATTGTGAATCGCAACCTTGATTTAATGATGAAAGTAATCATTGATGCTGTAAATTCGACCTTAGATCGAAGTTTCTTTTTAGAAAATCGACTAACCGTATCAGATGCGCTCGATACGATTGTTGATATGTTATTGCAGGGCCTTTTAACAAGTAAGGTCAAATCAACATTTTAATAGAGCGCATGTGACAGAGTCTGACAGACCTTTTATTTTGTGAAGTCAGTCTCTTTTATCGGCTAAAAAAACTAAAAAAACAAAAATAGTTTTCGTGTTTTATGGAGAATATAGGAGAAAGTTGGAGGGTTATTTATGTCACTACTGTTAAGAAATAAAGGGGCTATGCTGCTCTTAATGCTTAACATCTTTTTGGTGTTTATGGGAATAGGTCTTGTGATTCCTATTATGCCAACCTATATGATTGAGCTACAAATTAGCGGAAGTATTGTCGGAATGCTTGTCGCTGCATTTTCGTTAACACAGCTTATCTTCTCACCTGTTGCAGGGAGATTATCGGATTCTTTTGGGCGTAAAAAAATGATCGTTACCGGTATGTTGATCTTTGCCGTGTCAGAGTGGCTATTTGGAATTGCTAATGCACCGGCGCTATTGTTTGGCGCTCGTATGCTGGGCGGAATTAGTGCAGCGTTAATTATGCCAGCCGTTATGGCTTATACAGCTGATATTACGACGCCAAAAGAGCGCGCAACAGGAATGGGGTATATTAATGCAGCAATCACAACAGGCTTTATCATCGGCCCTGGAATCGGTGGATTCATTGCTGAATTTGGCATGCGAGTCCCGTTTTATTCAGCAGCCGTTGCAGGAGTTTTCGCAGCCTTACTTACCTTATTTGTTCTGCCTGAATCACCAATGGAAGAACGCGTGAAGGCTGACCCACTTCAACCAGAAAAGCAGGGCTTATTTACACAGTTACGTAATTCGTATAAGGAACCGTACTTTTTAAGCTTAACTATTGTGTTTGTTGCTTCGTTTGGCTTAGCGAATTATGAGACGGTATTTGGTTTATTTGTAGATCGTAAATTCGGCTTTACGCCAAAGGATATAGCATTTATTATCACGTTTGGTTCCATTGCAGGAGCTGTTGTTCAGCTCACTATTTTTGGGTGGATTGTCAATAAGTTTGGTGAGAAAAGGGTTATTTCAATCTGTCTGTTTGTAGCAGGCTTATTCGTACTTTTAACTTTGTTCACGCATGCATACTGGTTGATTGTTGTCGTAACGTTTACGCTGTTTTTAGCAATCGATATTTTACGACCAGCTATTAGTACACAAATGTCAAAACTTGCTCAAGAACAGCAGGGCTACGTAGCCGGCTTAAATTCTGCTTACACAAGTTTAGGAAACATTGCAGGACCTCTTGTTGCAGGGATTTTATTTGATATTGATATCAACTTTCCATATGTAGCAGCGGCCATCGTTTTATTCGTTTGTTTCGTCTTAACGTTAACAGTAGGAAAGCGAGTAGCTCAGTCAAATCCAGTTGTTGAGAAGTAAAAGTGGTTGAAGAACGTTCTATTCCTAGTGGATAGGACGTTTTTCATTGACTTTTGACAGGTTGTTTCATACACTTTTAGTAAAATATTTCAGCTTAGGCTGTATGTTGCTACTTATTAAAGTAGAGAAGATACATAAGGAAGGAACGAATATATGAATGAAACCTCATCTGTAAAGTCGATGGGCTATTTAATTAGTCGTAAGCTTATTGCAGGACTAATCATGGTTGTTGCCATTAGTGTCTTAGCGTTTGTCACGGCGATTATACCTGCGGATAAGCCAGCTGACTTTACTATCCTTAACTTTATTCAGGAGTTTAAGAAAGAAGGGAGTTTTTTCGCGCTTGGGTACTACTTTTTTATTGTAGGCTCAGCTGTTATCTTAACCTCTTTTGTGGTAGAGCTAATTGTGCAAACGATTACAAATCGCTGGGAAGGTAAGTACAAGTGGTGGATTACGGGTGCTTTACATTTTGTTTTATCACTTTTTTTCATCCCGATGCTGCTTTTTTTCTTTATTGTGGATCGCTTATTGGCATTTAAAAAGACGCCATATCATTGGAAGCATGTACTTGGATTTTTTGTAGCTCCAATTGCGCTATTTAGTTTATTTGTTGTTATCGTTTAAAGCCTCTCTGCTTCAGAGAGGTTTTTTTATGGAAGCGTTAGGGGGAACTTTGGTGAATAAGATGCTAAAAGGAAGAAAATAACGAATTTTATAAAAATAATGATATACTAAACTCATTAGTACTGTAGGAGGTTATTGTGTGAAAGGATACTTCAAGCCATTTGCCATTATAATAGGTGCGCTTTTACTTTTTCTAGGAGGATACGTATTTGGAAAATCCACGTCTGATCAAGTCACTCGGGAAATCTGGATTGGCGACGGGAAGGACGGAGAGACAGACGTTCAAAAGGTCATTACGGACTTAGAAAATCAAGCTGCTGTCGATAACTTATCAATGATTTACGCTCACAGAGAAAGCATTGATACCGCGAATGTAGATATAAATAATCCGGATCTTTACGTAGCATTTAATAGTCCGAAGCAATCAGCATTATTAGTTGAATCTCGCCTTTGGTTAAACGATAAGGGAGCTGTTATAGCGGAACGTACGGGTGAGACGTGGGATGAAGTTGACTATTCTACAATTCCTGTGGAAGATGCTTCTTATATTCAAAACTTGTTGAAGAACAGTAGTGAAGAATAAATTACTTTATTTTCCACGAAATGAATCTTTTTGAATGTTCGTTCGTAATAGAAATAAAGGGGAGGCGATATTCATTGAAAAATTACATAGTCTTTATTGCTAGCTTTGTCGTCTTAATGCTTGTATTTCAAGTAGGTAGTGGTATGTTGCTAACCATGCTGTACAATCCAGAGGTGGGAGAAAAAGTTGGAACGTTAGGAAGTACTGTTACCTTTGGTGATAGTGCCTACATGTTTCCGCTTGTAGTCGCAATGCTAGCAGCAACAATTTCCTTTTTTATTTCAAAACGACTTTCATAATGTAGTAGAAAACTAGGCATGTACGGTGCCTAGTTTTTTCTTTTATATGTTCGAGCTCCAGGCTGTTCTTTTACTGCACGCCACGCTGCAATTGCATCTGCACGGCTTTTCCCTTTGTTGGTTGGGTCTGCAAAGAAATCTCTTGTAAACTGGTTATATTCAAACTGGGCTCCAATTTCTCGCTGATAGGAAGGATCTTTTTTTCGGCTTTCTTCTTCATACCAGGCCGTCACAACATCACGATATGTCTTGCCACCATTCTGTTTAAAGTAGTTTTGGATATAGGTTGAAAAATGAAAGTTTGGAATGATAGTTTTGAAAAATGTCCGTACGCTTTGGCTACAGCGATGGTGTTTTGTAATAACAGTGTCAAGACTCAGTTCTTCTAACTTCTTACCGTTAGGAGCACCCGTCTTTTTATGAACAGGACGTTTTATTTCTCCAGTTTGCAAAAAGAGATGAATTCGCTCTGTTAATTCTGCTTTGGAGCCACTTCTGGAGATGTGGTGGTCGTGGCAAAAACCTTGTAGTTCTTTCTTTAACCAATAATAGCTGAGAAATTCTTTTGTCTTAATGTGTTGATTCAGTTTAGGTCTCATACATAACCATCCTTTCCATCTATTTCAATATTAGAACATTAGTTCGTATTTTGTCAATGGCATAATAGAGAAAATATACCATTCATAACGATTCACTTTACTACACCTTATTTCCACCTTTTAGTATAATTAGTCATATCATTTAGAGGAAAGGAGCCGAGCAAATGCCTGCTTATAATAAGCTAGTCCGTGATTACATTCCGCAGATTATCGAACAAAGCGGAAAGAAGTATACAACAAGCAACCTCACTATTGATGAATACAAAAAGGAACTAAAGAAAAAAGCTGAAGAAGAATGGAGCGAATATAAGGAAGCCAAAACGGAGCACGAGGCAGTAGAAGAGCTTGCGGATTTACTGGAAGTTGTTTATGCGCTTGCTGCATTAAACGGCGCAACTCCTCAGCAGCTGGAACATGTGCGTCAGCAAAAAGCAGATGAGAAAGGTGGCTTTAACGAAAGAGTTTTTTTAGTAGAGGTGGAAGATCAATAACTCTTAGTATATAAACCTTTTTTAAAATGATAATTGTCCAAAGAAAGACGCTCCTTTTTAAGCACAACTAAACTCAAGTTGTGCTTTTTTATGATACACTAAAACTAAGAAAAGAGATCTACATCAGGGGGCACAATTGTGATTACAGATTTACAGTTTGGTGAGGCTTTTGTACGAGGAAAGCGATATCGCCGCAAGCAAATTCATGACCTTTATAAAGGACAGGAGCAAAGTGAAATTTCAACGCCAAAAGAGCATCCATATATCTTTATTTTTACAAAGATGAGTGGTGAAGAATACGGTACTTCTCATGGGTGGAACGACGATCAAACAACCTTTTTTTACACTGGAGAAGGACAGCGCGGTACGATGCAGCTAATTAAAGGAAATAAAGCCGTGATGGAACACGCAGCGAACGGCGAAACCATCTATTTATTTCAGTACGTAGAGCCTGGGATTGTCGAGTTTTTAGACGAGATGACGTATGCAAACCATCAGCTTGAGTTGATGTGGGATGCAGACGGAAGCTTTCGCGAAGCGATTATGTTTGAACTAAAGTGTAACCATATATTAGAAGAGAAAGCGAACGCAGTTAACATTGACTCAACGGTAAAAGAAGAGTTATTAGAACGGTTCTATGAGGAAAAGAGCTTAACGAAAAAGATAGCACTCCTTAATCATTATGTGAAAGTGCGAGCGAACGGAAAGTGTGAATCATGCGGAGCACCAGCATCATTTAAAGATAAAAAAGGAATGCCGTATTTAGAGATTCACCACATCAACCACTTAACTGACAGCGGGTTAAACAAAGTGGATCAAGTTGCGGCACTTTGTCCCATTTGCCATAGTCACATTCACCATGGACAGGGTGGAGAAAATTACAATGCAAGGTTGGGTACACTAATTAAAGAAAAAGAATTAGAAGCAGTTCAATAATGGAACGAATAGAAAGGCGTGAAAGTAATGGAACTACTAGGTCTGCATCACGTTTCAATTTTAACGGGAAAAGCCGAAAAAAATTATGACTTCTTTACCAATGTACTGGGGATGCGTCTTGTAAAAAAGACGGTTAATCAAGATAATCCGCAATCCTATCATCTTTTTTACGCAGATGCAGAAGGGACACCGGGAACGGAAGTCACTTATTTTGATATTCCTGGTCTTGGTAGAACCTATCCTGGAACAACAGATATTTCAACCGTATCCTTGCGTGTGCCGACGACGGAGTCGCTTTACTATTGGAAACAGCGCTTTGAAGAGCTACAAATCGATCACGATGAGCTGACAACTCAAGCAGGTCGCAACGCTCTTGCGTTTCGTGATTACGAAGGCACACGCCTCATGCTTGTTGCAGATGACGGAGAAAAAGGTGTACGTGCCGGTGTTCCTTGGAAGCGAGAAGATATTGAGGAGAATCATGCGATTATTGGCTTAGGCCCTGTTACCTTAACAGTTGCAGAAGCGAAGCTAACAGCAGATATCTTAACAAACGTTATGGGCTTTCGTCATGTAAGATCTTATGATTCAATGGAAGTGTATGCAACAGGAGAAGGGGGAAGCGGAGCTGAAGTACATATTGTAGAAGAACCCGGGGTGCCAAAAGCAAGGCTAGGAAGAGGTGGCGTTCATCACGTTGCGTTTCGTGTTCCAAATGAGCAGGAATACCGCTACTGGCTTGAACGCTTAAACCAGGCTCGCATTCCTCATTCCGGAGAAGTCGAACGCTACTATTTTAAAGCGATTTACTTTAAAGAGCCAAATGGCATCTTGTTTGAACTTTCAACCGATACCCCTGGTTTTGCAACCGACGAACCAAAAGAAACGATGGGAGAGAAGCTCGCTCTACCACCATTTTTAGAACCGCGTCGAGCAGAAATTGAGGCGAATTTGCGTCCGTTAGATATATAGAAAGCACAGCTGTTTTTATGGCTGTGCTTTTTTGTATTTCGTTGTGTGTTTTTTAAGGTCGAAAATGCCCATAGTGACGCATGTTAGCCCTACAATTACGCCAAGAATCGTCCAAAACCAGTTGCTGCCCCAGTTCGAATAGGTAGTTACTAAGCTGCTGCATCCGATAGTTATTGTTCCGTATTTAGCACGCCATTTGTCTAACTTTGATTCTTTATTCGTAGATATCGTCCTTAACTCCTTCCATAAACAATATGAAAAAAAGGTTTAACGTTCATCGAGGCTCCATCTAATGATATAACCTGCATGAGTTAGTCCTCCTCCAAACCCATACAGAAGTACAAGATGATTTTTCTGCAACTTACCCTCTTTTAAGGCAAGCTGTAAAGCGAGAGGAATGGAAACAGCTGATGTATTGCCGTAATACTCGACGCTTGTTAATAGTTTTTCGCGGGGGAATTCAGCTTTTTCACAAATGGATTCAATCATACGCAAGTTTGCGCTGTGCGGGACGAACCAATCAATGTTTTCTTTTTGAAGATTGGTTTGTTGTAACAGCGAATCAATACCTGCTGGAACGGTTCTGGTAGCCCATTTATACACTTCACGTCCATTTTGAACCATTTTCCCAGGGGTTTTAAGCTGTTCTCCGTTCATCGTTACAGATAAGTTTGTTCGATACACATGCTTACCACCGCTGCCCTTTGATCCCATATGAGTTGCTATAAAGCTTGGACTTTCAAAATCTTGTTCAACTAATACAGCTGCTGCTCCGTCGCCAAATAAGATGCAGGTAGAGCGGTCTTTATAATCCGTTACTTTTGATAGCGTCTCTGCTGTAACGACTAAGACTTTTTGGTGTAATCCAGATGTGATAAAGCTATTAGCGATATGTAATCCGTAAGTAAAGCCAGCGCACGTTGCGTTAAAATCGAATGTTCCTGCACTATTAATCTCAAAGTAATCTTGAATTTGACAAGCTACGCTCGGAAAGGCATAGTCAGGTGTCGTAGTGGCAACGATAATACAGTCGACGTCATGGATATTTTTGTGATAGCTTGCTACTAAGTTTTCAATTGCTTTAAACGCTAGATGAGAAGAGTACTCCTCACTGCTTGCAATTCTTCTTTCTTTCATACCTGTCCTTTGTACAATCCATTCATCGCTAGTATCAACAAGTTGTTCAAGTTGGTCATTGGTTAGTTTATTTTCAGGAACATAGGTCCCAATAGCGGTAATACGTGCTGAAGAATTCATTTTAAAACACCTTTCTCTATGACTAGGTTATATTATTAAATGTTAATACTAGATTACAAAATTGTCAATCATTGTATATTTAATATTCTTATCATTAAAAAGCTTTTACATAAATTAAGGTAGGATTTTGTCGAAAAATAGACGTAGAAATTAATAGTTTTATTAGAAAAATAGTAGTATTATAGTTGTGAGTAAAAAGTAACCGAATGGGACTTAGGGGGATTTTTTGATGAGTAAGAAGAAGGTTGTTACAGCATTAACTGCAGGTTTATTGGTTTCTTCGTTATCGATGGGGACAGGTTACGCAGAAGAGAATAATTATGGTGTATCAAAAAAAACAATTGAAGAGCAGGCAGAGGTTAGCAAAAAGCTAGAAAAAAACATTGTGCAGCCAGAAATAATAAACGAGGTAAAGTCAGATGTTTTGAAGTCGTTAAATATGCCAGCACCATTTTCAAATAAAGCAGCAAAAAGTCTTCAGCGATCAAGCGTAAGCTTTGATAATGAAGAAATTGTTTTTGAATCAGAGCCCAATGATGATTTTCATACAGCAAATATAATGTCTTACGGTAACACAGTCATTGGTCAGCTTTTACCACTTTACGATTTGGACATGTATAAAGTGAATGTTCCTACAGCCGGCGCATTCATTATAGCAGGAGGTGCCTCTTCACCTGCAATCGATTTAGGCTTTACGGTTACCGAAAAAGATTATAAAGATAATAATAATGTCAGCTACTTAGGCAGCGAGTTTGACGAAGAGATTGAAACGCAAGTGTATCAAGTAAACAAAGCTGGTACTTATTATGTTCCAGTTATTGACTTTGATAATATCGATGACCTTGATGATAATTCGGAAGAAGATATTTATATTTTGTCAGCGGCGTTTGTTGATAACGTTGCGCCAGCAAAGCCAGTAGTGAATCAAGTTACTAACAATGATAAAGTAATCACTGGAAAAGCGGAGGCGAACTCAACGGTAACAGTGAATGTTGGTAAAAATCGAATCGGCTATGCGAAAGCAAATGCGAGCGGATCGTTCTCTGTTAGTATTCCAGCTCAAAAAGTAGGAACAACGCTAAACGTAACGGCAAAAGATGCAGCTGGAAACGTCAGCAGCTTGACCTATGTCAAAGTGACAAGCGTTGACGTGACGCCACCTGCGAAGCCAATTGTTAATCAAGTTGATGATAATGATAAAGTCATTACAGGAAAAGCAGAAGCGAATTCAATGGTAACGGTGAACGTTGGTAAAAATCGAATTGGCTATGTAAAAGCAAGCTCAAACGGATCATTTTCTGTTAGTATTCCTATTCAAAAAGCAGGAACGACGCTAAACGTAACGGCAAAAGACGCAGCTGGAAATGTCAGCAGCTTATCCTATGTCAAAGTTGTAAAAGCTGATGTGACGCCACCTGCAAAGCCAACGGTTAATAAAGTAAAAGAAACTGATAAAGTAGTAACGGGTAAAGCGGAAGCAAACTCAACGGTAACGGTGAATGCCGGTAAAAACAGATTGGGTTATGCGAAAGCTAACTCTAAAGGCGTGTATTCCGTGAAAATTGCTGCACAGAAAAAAGGGACTCTTTTAAACGTAACGGCAAAAGATGCAGCTGGAAATGTGAGTAAACTTTCATACGTAACGGTTGTAAAGCGTTAATAACCATAAAAAATGCACTTCAGAATATTAGCTGAGGTGCATTTTTTATGAGAGCTCATTGTAAATAACGAGGGGTATCCGTTTTTGGATAGTTAATCTCTTGAAACAGATCCTTTTGAGTTCCTGTGTCACTAGATGGACTGTTCTCTAACTGCTGAGCTAAATGAGGAAAATAAAGATTCATTAAGTTTTTAAATTCTCCGATTGTTAATGGCTTTTCCGATTCTTTTAGCTCATAGCCAAGTTGTCCATTGGGTTCAATCGTGGCAGATTTTACGTGTTCTAGCTTTGCCACGCCTTGATTACGAAGCCGCATTTCAAGCTGATCAATGGTTAAACGCAGTTTTTTTAATTGCTTAATATCAAGCTGGCCATTTTCAATTACAACTTTTGATTTGCCTGTAATGAACTTTTCTAGCGCATTGGATTTCACCTGTACGTATTCTAAAACCAAGATAGCTAGTACAAAAACAGCAGCGCCTATAGAATCCCTCTCATTGTTTGTATTAAAAAAATGGTAAGTATTTTATTTGAATTTATCGATTGGATTAGATTCTTGTGGTTGGAAAAATATATTAGGATAGTTTACTTGTTTAATATTATGGGTGGTTTAGGAGGGAGAAGCTATATTTTAATTTCATAAGTAGCCACAGGGTTTTTCTTTCTCACTTCTTATCGTATAATCAGTCGTATAAAGAATAAGGACTGATACAACAATGACGGTGGAGAATAATGCTTATTTATTAGCTTATGGCAGAGTGAAAGGAGAGTTTTTATGATTGATAAAAGCTCTTCTACACCTCTTTATTATCAAATTAAAGAAATGATAAAAGAAAAAATTATGTCAACAGAATGGCAAGCGGGAAGTGCGATTCCATCCGAGAACACGCTTTCTAAGCTATTGTCTGTCAGTCGACTAACTGTGAGACAAGGAATTCAAGAATTAGTTGATGAAGGCTATTTGACAAGGAAAAGAGGAGTAGGAACGTTTGTACTTGAGAATAAGATTGAACAAAAATTAGTAGCAGCAACGAGCTTTACCTCATTAATGCATCAGAAGGGGAAGGTTCCTACCAGCACTATTTTATCCATTGATGAAATTACCGCTTCAAGATCTGTCAAACATAACCTAGCGCTGAAGGATGATTCAAAAGTGTTATCCATAAAGAGGATACGATACGGAGATGACGTGCCAGTAGCACTAGAGACGGTTTTTTTGCCCCTAGAATATAGGGATTACGTGCTAGACAACAATATTACGCATTCTCTACATGGCTTTATTGAAAAGAATTTTAATGTAAAAATCGGTGACGCGAAACAAACGGTTGAAGCTACGCTTGCAAATGAGCAAGAAGCAAACTATTTAAATTTAGAAATGAATGCACCTTTACTGTTAATTAAAACGGTGACATACCTTACAAACAATAAGCCTTTTGAATATGTCATTTCAGTATATGCAGGCGAAAGATTCAAGATATCGTCTCAAATTGGAGAGCTTCGTACTAATCAGGTGATGTAAAGAAATAGAGATTGGTGTGTATGTTGTTGGTCTTATGTTAGGAACACCTTTATGTGATATCGACGCAGCGCTTATTCATGACGAAGAAGAATGATTAAACGTTTAGTAGGTGAATCCGGTGAGTTATTAACATAAAAGCAGCTGAATCATTCAGCTGCTTGTTTGCTTATCGATTTCCCGCATAGTTAAAGATAGGATCACGAAGCTCAAATTCATACGTGTGCCCGTCTACAATACCGACAGTTTTATCTCCGTCATATAAATCTAATAAGAAGCCTGCCATCTCTTTTGCTGTATGATATTTTGGTACATTACCTTTATAGTCAAATCCTGCTGTTCCACGAGCACGATTAGCAAACTCGGTTTCAGTAGCGGCTGGTGCCAGCACTTTTGCCTTCATTTTTGCACCTTTTGCTTGAAGTTCTTGGCCAAGGCCTTCTGTAAATACACTGACGTAGAACTTTGAAGAAGGGGATAAGACAGCTCAAGCTCGCCTTGAACTTTTAGAGAATCATCACCTTGCTATCCAAGAGCAGCTTCAAACCTTAATCATTACAGAAGAGATGTTAACTCATAAGATATCAACCTATAAAAAGATGCTAGCAAAGCAAAACGTGTAGAGACATTTCTTAGCTTTTTTTATTTCCGATAACACGTTTTATGTAAACTAATATAATTTCCTGAATTTTCTAACAAAATATACATTATTTACATTTAAATGTAAGTAGTGTATATTTTTTGTTGTTATAGTAAAATATAGGGGGAAGTAATATGCTTAAAAAGATTACTAGTTTAACAGTAAGTGGTGCTTTAGGAGTAAGTTTATTATTTGGTATTGGTTCATCGGCATCTGCTGAGGAACAAAATGATGGTAAGATAAGTGTAGAAAATAGGGAAGAAAACTTAGTTAATTATTTAAAAGATGTTCCAGAGAAAACAGATATTAATAGTGCTATAGATAATTATCTTGAAGAGCATCCTGTTGAATTGAAAGTAACTAATACTGAAGAAGCTGATAATACTTCTTTAGATAATGTCGAAGATGTTCCTGAGTATATTGATGAACAAATTGATGAAGGGAATTTTAGAGCTTACGACGTTAATGATGATACTCAATTAATCTTCACAGATAGCGATACTTTCTTTGTTTCAGAAACTGAGGAAGGTACTGAAGAACCGGCTAGTGATTCAGAACTTACTTCTTCTAATACTTTAATGATGGCTGCAGCAGCTACTTCTTCTAAGAAAAAGCATGTTTATAATTCTTATACAGCTAAAAACTGGACAGGCTTAACTTTATGGAAAGCATATGTTTCTGGCTGGTTTACTTACAACGGTACTAAAGTAACTGCTAAAGAAGATTATAGTTACCTTAAAAGAGGAAACGTAAGTGTTTGGAATATAAGCATGCTTAAAAGTGGCGGCAAGAGTATATCAACTAAAACTGCAGAGCTGTATGTTCAAGGAAATGCATCATGGCACTAGCGTCGCATAAATTTTAACTGAATTTTCTGTTTTCTTATTTTTCCTTTTATAAAGAAAAACGAA
>NZ_JBXDLD010000109.1:0-21227 GCF_056820425.1 Priestia sp. KCTC 13724
TCGAAAAATATTTTTTTGACACCCCACCAACGGCTCAAACCGTTGATAAATCAACATTTATAGAGGGAGTGTGATACAAATTCGTGCATTAGCGTTCCTTTTTGACCCAATAAGCAAGTAACCCCATCTAATCGGTTAATAAATAAAGCACAAAGGAAAAGGTAACTATCATTACCATCACCTTCATGCTTTAGATGATTACCTATACCGTTGTAACGACTTCTCTATTCAGAAAGTTCTTTATTTTCCCATTCTAACATGCAGTATTTTATTTGTATATACTATTGTTTGACACTGCAAATATACAAAAATGCTTGGAGTTCACACTGCATTTGCTTTAAGTGTGGCATGGCTTTTTGCAATAACTTTTCATGTTGTTTCTTATAGCTTTCAAACAACATTTTTTCAACCTTCACCTTTTCTTCATACAGAACATCTATTTTCTCTTCATTTCCCTCCAAAGAGATTGGATTCAGCATGGCAAGATCATAAATAGGTTGTCCATATTCTAATTTATTTAAAATGGAGCGTAATAACGCTTCATCATGAACATCTAATTCATATAAATAGTTTAGTAAACTTCCAAGTTCATCAATTATAGTTAAATCGAGTTCTGCCTTCTGGACATTCGCGCCTTCTACATATTGAAAGCAAGTTGTATTAACAGTTTCATATAACGTTTCCACCCTTTTGAGCGCTTCATCAATTGTCATGTAATGACCTCCTATACAGCATGGTTCATACAATTCTATGATACAAGAGTTCATTTCATTACGTTCCTCAGCGGAAAATATCGATAATTTCTTCAATAACAGCAGCAGGATCTTCTTCTTGGGCAAATGACTTTATTTCAGTAAATGTAGGCTCAGAAAATTGATTATTTACCTCTTCAATATATGAGTAAACCTCTTTTGTTGCTTTCTCATTGTCTGAGAAAGACCATCTCTGCAGTTCAAAACCTTCCGAAGCATCTTCAACAGCTATAGGGCAACCGTTATCGGTCATTCCAAAACAGTACATCGGAGTCTTTCCATTTGTACAGATATCCCCTTGTCTATTATGGATTTCACCTTTATCTCCCCAGGCGGCAATTACTAAATGTGCACGATTAACCGCTTGAGTCAGATATTGGTTCGTTCCAATTCCAACGGCTTCCTGCTTTGAGAGTTTCGCTAATAATGTCTCATCTTCAGCTTGATAGCTAAACAAATAGACAATTTCTAACGAACCAAAGCCCCACCGTTGTGCTAACTGCATACATTTCTTTAGTTCCTCTTCACTTTGTTGAGTGCCTGTATTCATTGGAGATGACAAGATGAACGTTACGGTTCGATCATTTTTTTCACTCCAAGCTACTTTAAAAGAATATTGATATATTCCCTCTTCATCAAATATCGCTTCTCTTTTCACTTCCTAATCACCCTCTTCTCTATCATTTCATTCTATATGTATTTTGAAATAACAAAGGCATGACAACTTTTCTGTCTTTTCGGAAAAAATTATTTCCTCTTCTCATACATGCATTTTACAGCTATAAATCACATTCATCTATTGGTACAAGCCGTTGTTAAATTAGATAATTTTTAAAAAATGGTCTATAATAAGACCATATATTTTGATAAAGAGAGGATTTTGTAAGTGGCGAATACACATACATTTACAAAAGGTGAAGAGATTGCGAATGCAATCACGCACGGAATTGGGGTCATTTTAAGCATTGTCGGACTCACTCTTCTTATTGTATTTTCTTCATTACAAGGTACACCTTGGCATATTGTTAGCTTTACGATTTATGGAATTACCATGTTATTACTATATGTATCATCAACGCTTGTTCACAGCTTTCCTGAAGGCAAGGTAAAAGATTTATTTGAAATCTTTGATCATTCCTCGATTTATTTATTTATCGCTGGAACCTATACACCGTTTTTATTCGTCATTGTGAAAGGAACAATGGGCTGGACCCTTTTTGCCGTTGTCTGGGGGATTGCAATTGCAGGAATTGTGTTTAAAGCATTCTTCGTAAAGAAATTCCTCTTTATTTCAACAGTCCTATACGTGTTAATGGGTTGGATGATTGTCTTTGCATGGAACTCTTTAAAAGCAACATTAGAGACACCAGGCTTAGTATTGCTTGTTATTGGCGGAGTTCTTTATACAATCGGAGCTATTTTCTACGTATGGCGAGGCTTTCGCTTCCATCACATGATTTGGCATTTATTTGTACTTGGGGGCACAGTTACACATTTTCTGGCCGTTCTTTTATATGTATTACCGGTTGCGATTCAATAAAAAAGAGGCGATTTATCGCCTCTTTTTTATGGTCAAGACCCACCCGGTGCTACCAGTTGCTCACCTTGATACATTTCATAGACATACGGATTTTTTGGGCGGGCAATCGACTCAACTTTTTCTATCTTTAGGTACGGTAATGAAGCGCCATTATATGCTTCTTGGCCGATGGTTCCTTTTACTTTAATCCACTCGTCCGTTTCAAGCTTAGCAGCATCCGAAATGGTTGAAAGGGTTCCGTATACCGATGCATCCGCTACGCAGCAAGATAAGCCAAATCGAGCGACTACGAATTGGTCCTTTTTAAACCCCTCTTCTCGATACACAAAGCCTTTTATTTCAATCGTCTTGCCAACAAATTTCCCAACGTTTGTCTCGATGATATTCATGATTGGAATATATTCTTTATCACTTACTACAATATGATCTTGCTTGACTAGCTTAGCTTCTAATTTTTCATAATAGCCTTCTGGTGCCTGCTGAGGTACGAAGCCTTCCGGGTGTTCTAAAGGAACTTCTCCATCTTCCTGCGGTTCTTCTACTTCCGCTCCTAGTACTTGATTCATATACTCTTCTAACTCGGCATCTGCGTTTTCCTGCAATTCTTGACGCTGCTCTGGCGTGGGCGTTTCTTTCACTCCTTCTGCAAACTTAATCCCTCTTTTTTCAGCCACTGAACTTCCTAATGAATGATTAGGCAATAAAAAGCCCGTCATAATTGGCAGTAAAAATAAGAGGTAAATGAACAAGGTCTTAAACTTCCCTTTTTCAAAATGATTATGCTCGCAAGCGCAGCTTCCCCCATCCTCTACCTTTATGCTGCTTCGCCAAATTTGCACAACTCCTAGGAGAAAGAATGTAATGCTAGAAAAATAAATAAACGGCATCATTTTGGGAGCAATAAAGTAAACCATTTGCTCCGTTAAAATAAGCTTAAACATTAAAAGCGCAAACCCAATTAAGAAAATGCCTCGGATATAGGTGATAAACTGTTCATCAATTCGCTTCATAATATCCTCCTCATCCCATTAACCATCCATAAACCATCACAACTCCGTAAACAATAACCGTAATCATTAGAATAAACCGGATAGCAAACTTCTTTTTGAAAAAGGCAAATAGCATAATTGTATTTTTCAAATCAATCATGGGTCCATATACTAAAAAGGCAAGCAACGCAGTCGGTGTAAACGTATGAGCAAAAGATGACGCAACAAAAGCATCTGCTTCCGAACACAAGGAAAGCACGTAGGCAAATCCCATCATGACTGCAGAGGATACGTATTCATTGCTGGCTAAGCTGACAAGAACCTGCCGATCCAAAAACGTTTGAAACAGGCTTGCAACGAGCGCTCCAAATAATAAATATTTTCCCATATCAAAAAATTCATCGCTTGCATGATAAAACGTTTGCTTCAGACGATTTCCTTTTCCATGATCTGAATGAACGTGGACGTGAACATCCTTAAGCTGATTTTGATTACGAAACGTCCAATAAATTGCTAACCCAATGAGTAAACAAACAATCACAGCAAGCCCCATTCGACTATATACGATAGATAAATCTGATTGAAATGCATAAAACGTAGAAGCAAATACAATTGGGTTTAGAATGGGTGCTCCTACTAAAATAACCATTCCAACATGCAGGGGCATTCCTTTTTTAAGCAGCCTTCTTACAACTGGAATAATAGCGCATTCACAAACCGGTAAGATAGCGCTGACTACAACGGCTGATACGAGTGCAAGATACGGATTTTTTGGAATCATTCGCTGAATCGCTCGCTCTGATATGAACACTTGAAT
Organism: Priestia sp. KCTC 13724; assembly: GCF_056820425.1. NCBI lineage: Bacteria > Bacillati > Bacillota > Bacilli > Caryophanales > Bacillaceae > Priestia > Priestia sp. KCTC 13724. The sequence continues at coordinate 4,099 of NZ_JBXDLD010000109.1, forward strand.
AAGTGCTGATGCAAACACACCGAGCAAAATAAATGGTATAGCTTCAAAGACGATGCTTAAAAAGATGGTATTGACGTTCAATAAAGATGTGGGAATAGCTAAGTTACTTGTATCTATATCAACAAAGAAAAAACAATACCCAAACAACAGCAGCAGCAACACTCCAACTAACTCTTTACTTACTTTTGATAGCGTCATACTCTATCATCCACCTCCGGCTGTTCTATCATTTCAATTAAGTATTTTTATGTGAATCTATTAACTACCATATGAGGAATAGTAGAGTATTTATGCTAGAAATCATAAAAAGAGTTTGGGACTGCACTACTTATGTCTCAGTTCTCTGCTGCGTTAAAATAATTGTCCAAGCTGCTTAAAGAGCGTATACACACCCATAACAGCCATAATGACTACAACAAAAGAGCCGAAAATGGTAAGCCAAAGCGGATGCTTATAGTCACCTACAATCTTTTTCTTGTATGCAGCTACAAGCATTGTGCCAAGCGAAATTGGTAAGATTAGTCCATTTAGAGCACCTGCTAAAATTAAGAGGGTAACGGGTTGACCAATTGTTAAAAACACCAATGTTGATACAGTGATGAAACCGATAATGACCCAGTTTTCATATTGAGCAATTTTTTCATTGAAGGATTTAATAAATGACACAGATGTATAAGCTGAACCGATGACGGATGTAATCGCAGCTGCCGCCATTACGACACCAAACAGCTTATAGCCGACATTGCTTCGTCATTTCCGATAACGTACGAACCAAAGCTTTCACCAAGATCACAGTTTAAATCGATTGTGAACATGCTAAAACCTCCTTTAATTTTTCATTCGCAACATTATTTTTAAGTGCTCAAGCAATCGCTCTTGCTTCATGAATCGTTCCTGAGCCGCTTGTAGTGAAATTTTCTGAAACTGCAGCTGTTTTCCAGGAGGTATTTGTGCAAGTGTAGAAAAATCAGCTGATGCTACCTGCCCAATTCTTGGGTAACCACCTGTTGTCTGATGATCAGCTAGTAGAATAATAGGTTGACCGTCACTTGGAACTTGAATGGTACCAAACGTAACGGCAGTTGATAATAGCTCCCGCTTGTTTGTTCGCTCCAGCATTGTACTCTCACTCTGTAATCGATACCCCATTCGATCTGATTGAGGAGTAACCGCATAGCTTGTGTCAAAAAAACCTGCCTTACTTTCTTTTGTAAACCAAGCGTATTCAGGTCCTTCAATAACTGAAATTGTTGGGTTTTCTTCATATCGCGGCAAAAAATCGGGATGAATGGTCCAAAATGCTTGCTTGAACGGCTTATCCGTTTGCTTATTTAGTAGCCGATTACGAATGACTTCTCCCATTTTTGTTTTAGGATGACAAAACAGCTGATCTCCCGCTTGCAAAAGAACCGGTTTATGGTCTAGCGGATTAAATAATGACAGTGGCGTTCGCCCAATGATTTGCCAACCTCCTGGTGTTTCAAGCGGATAAATACCTGTTTGTCCTCCTGCAATTCCAACTGACCCTTTTGGTATAGATGCCTGAGGTTTTTCCTTTCGCGGGGTGGCTAACCTTTCGTCCATTCCACCTAAGTATGGAAAGCCAGGAGCGAACCCAATCATATAAACTAGATAGTCTCCTGATGAGTGCACCTTGATTACTTCTTCTTCCGTTAGTTGATGATAGTTTGCAACATGGGCTAAATCCGGTCCAAACTCATCACCGTAGCAAACCGGTATTTCAACAATGCGAGATGTTAATTCACCTTCAGCTTTTGGGATTTGAAGAAGCGCTTCTACTTTACTTTTTACGATTTCATAGGGGGCTTTTCCAATTCGATTAAAAAAGTAGTGGGGCTTATAGTAAATCGTTACAGTTGTAAAAGCAGGTACATATTCAATCATGCCTTCAAAACGATTAGCTTCAAGAATTGCTATAAACTGCTGGATATTTGTATGTATTGTTGGATGAATAACCTCACCGAATGAGACAACGATGCCGCTATCTCCCAATGGATAAATGTTGTATTCAGTGTTCACTCGTTATCCACTCCTTTCTTCTCTTCTATTGTCTCTTGAATGTAATCGTTCAATTCCTACCTCAAAAAAATTACAGACTACGTTTCACTTAATCAAAAGAATCTCATTGTTTCAAGTTTTCAATCATAATTGTGCCAAAAGAAACAGATTACAATCTAGCCAAGCAAAAGAAAAAGCACTAAAGAACTAAGAGAATTTTCCTTCTCAGTTCTTTAAATGCCTCTTCTTGCGAAATCTACAAATCGAAATTTATCCAATCTGTGTCTCGATTCCGTATATTGAAATAAACTTGCATCGTTAAGATAAACATAATTTCGTACAACGACGATGTGGGTATAGTCTTTTAAATCTAAATAGCGCTCATCGTCTTCCGTTACTTCATCTACAGAAATTTCTTTTTTAGCAAAACTGATGCTTAAACCTACTTCTTTTTCTAAGTACTCATAGATAGACCCTTCACAAATTTCACGAGTTAAATGAGGAACCTTTTTTTGTAAAAAGAAATCTTTGTCTAAGATAATTTTTTCACCATCTATTGCACGTGCACGTACCACCTTCCAAACTGAGTCTCGCGATGTACTGTTTAGCTGCGTACACAACTCACTATCAGGCTTAATTAACTCAAATTCCTCAACCACTGTTCTTGATTCATGCCCAAGTTTTTCTGCCATCTCTTTAAAACTAACAAGACCTGAAATCGGAAAATCAAAGCGAGATACTTCTAAGACATAAGATCCCTTGCCTTTAATCTTTTGAATATAGCCGTTTTGTGATAAAAGGTTCAAGGCTTTTCGAATGGTTTCACGAGACGTGTTATACGTCACAACCAGCTCATTTTCTGAAGGTAGCTTCGTATGAGGCGGCCATTTCTTCTGTTTAATGTTTTCCACTAGTTCTTCATAGATTTGCATAAACTTATTTTCTTTCATGATTTCACCTACCTTCATTTATTTTATAAAAAGAACGATGAGCTGTCACTCATCGTTCACTTTTTAAGGCGATATACAATTGATTCATAAGGACGAAGCTGAACTTTAGCATACTCTAAAGCTGAATCATCATAGTTTGATAATAAAATTTCGCATTTGTATCCTTCAACATCAACCGTTTCAGGTAGTTCAAACGTTACGTCTTCCCCATAGAAATTATTCACTACGAGCAGCTTTTCATTAGCTCCGTTTCGCACGTATGCAAATAGCGCTGGGTGATCGCTTAAAATAAGCTCATAGTTTCCGCTTGTAATAATATCATACTGTTTTCTAAGCTTAATCAGCGCTTGGTAATGATAAAAAACGGATGTTTTATCTTCTAAAGCACGCTCTACATTTAATTCCCTATAGTTGGAAGCAACATTAATCCAAGGCGCTCCTGTCGTAAAACCCGCGTGCTCTTTATCATTCCACTGCACTGGTGTGCGCGAGTTGTCGCGAGACTTTGCTTTTAAGATTGAAATAATCTCTTTCTCACTCATGCCTTCGTTACGCTTAATGTCATAAATGTTAAGTGACTCTACGTCACGATAGTCGGAAATATCATTGAAACCTGGATTTGTCATCCCAATTTCTTCACCTTGATAAATATAAGGCGTACCTTGCATCATATGAATAGTCGTAGCAAGCATTTTAGCAGACTTCTCATGAAATTCCTTGTCGTTTCCATAGCGAGAAACTACCCTTGGCTGATCGTGGTTACACCAAAACAGTGCGTTCCACCCTCCACCTCTGTTCATCTCAACTTGCCATGTTGATAATATCTCTTTAAGCTTTAGAAAATCAAATTCACCTACTGACCACTTTTCACCATTAGGATAATCGACCTTTAAATGATGAAAGTTAAACGTCATGCTTAATTCTTGGCGGTCGGGACGCGTATAGTTGATACAATGATCAATCGTGGTTGAAGACATTTCACCAACCGTCATACTATCGTATTTTGAAAACACTTCTTCGTTCATTTCTTTTATATACTCATGAACACGAGGTCCATCTGTATAAAACTTACGACCGTCTCCAGGAGGAACCGTCCCGTCGTCATCTAAAAATCGCTGATCCTTCGAAATTAGGTTAATAACATCTAAGCGAAAGCCATCAACACCTTTTTCGAACCAAAAGTGCATCATATCATACACTTGCTTACGAACCGTTTCATTTTCCCAGTTTAGGTCCGCTTGGGTTACGTCGAACAAATGAAGATACGATTGATCCGTTAGTTCATCATGCTCCCACGCGGAACCGCCAAATTTAGAAATCCAGTTCGTAGGCGCAGAGCCATCTTCTTTTTCGTCTTTCCAAATGTAAAAATCACGGTACGGATTATCCTTTGATTTTCGCGCTTCCTGAAACCACTCATGCTCTGTTGATGTATGGTTTACTACAATATCCATAATGACTTTAATATCGCGACTATGAGCTTCTGTTAATAAGCGTTCAAAGTCTTCCATCGTTCCATACTCACTGTGAATTGAAAAATAATCACTAATATCGTATCCATTGTCGCGCTGAGGCGATTGATAAATTGGGGTAAGCCATACGACATCAACCCCAAGTGTATTTAAATAATCTAGCTTCTCTATAATTCCGTTAATATCTCCAACGCCATTCCCAGACGTATCATAAAAACTTTTCGGATAAATTTGATAAACAACCGACTTTTTCCACCACGGCTGCGTCATCTTCATCACCATCACTTTCTATACAAATCATTTTGTCATCATGCTTTTTTCTTTTGTAACGTTCCAAAAAGTAGCGTTAAAACAAACGGGACAACGACTACAATTGCCATCCCGATTAAAAAAGCTCCCCAATCACTTGGTAAAATGGATAGCGGTGCAGGAATTCCTCCCACTCCAATTGATGCTGCTTTTACCCCGTTCATTGTGACAATAACGCCTGCAATAGCGGAACCAATGATAGCTGAAATAAAAGCAAATCGATAGCGTAAGTTTACTCCAAACATAGCGGGCTCCGTAATTCCTAACCATGCAGATACTCCTGATGTTAATGATAATCCGCGCAGCTTTTCATCGTTTTTAGCTAATGTCATCATGGCAAATGCAGCTGACCCTTGCGCAATGTTTGATAATGCAACCATTGGCCATAAGAACGTGCCACCGATGCTACCAATCAGCTGAAGATCAACGGCTAAGAACGTATGATGCATTCCCGTAATAACAAGAGGTGCATACAACCCACCGTAAATGATACCACCGATAAACGGAGCTGTTTCAAACAGCCACACCACCCCTGCTGTAATGACGTTTCCCATCGCAAACGTTACAGGTCCAATGGCAATGAATGCAAGGAATCCAGTAACTAGTAGCGCAACAGGTGCTACAACTAAAAGCTGAAATCCATCCGGAATTCGCTTTCTTAAAAAGAGTTCAATTTTAGCAAGTACTAATGATGCAACTAATACAGGTAGTACTTGACCTTGATAGCCTACCTTTTCAACTTCTAACCCAAATAAGTTCCACGTATCAATGTTACCTTTTTGAAGTGCTTCACCATATCCCCATGCATTTAATAAGTCTGGGTGAACAAGCATTAATCCTAGCACAATACCTAGTAGCGGACTTCCTCCAAAACGATTAACAGCTGACCAACCAATGAGACCCGGTAAAAAGACAAATGCGGTATTTGATATCAAGTTGATCATACTCGCTAAATCTTTCCACTGTGTATGAACATCTACGAGAGACTTATCATCATAGAAGATTCCTGCCCCGGTTAAAATATTGTTAATCCCCATTAACAAACCAGCCGTTACGATGGCAGGTAAGATTGGGATAAAGATGTCAGCTAAGGTTTTAATAGCTCGCTGCAATGGGTTTAAATTTTTCGCAGCTTCATTTTTCACTTCTTCTTTTGATAATTCTCCGATACCTGTAATCGTTACCATTTCTTTGTACACTTTATCAACTGTTCCCTGACCAATGACCACCTGGAATTGTCCATTTGTTGAGAAGAAACCTTTGACTAAATCATGATTATTTAGCGCTTCTTCATTTACTTTCTTTTCATCATGCAGCACTAAGCGCAAGCGCGTTACGCAATGAGTTGCTGCTGAAATATTTTCTTTTCCCCCAACGGCTTCAATAATCTGCTCAACAGATGTACGATTTACAGCCATAATCCTCTTCCTCCTTGTTATCGCTTTCATCTCTTATAAAAAAGTACCCTTATTTTTAATCACCCTAACGCATAGAAAAAGATAGCGCATTCAAAACTTGTATATACAAGCATTGTGTGTTCTATATTAACCTGTATATACAAGTTAGTCAACAGAAAAAAAGGCATTCTTTAAAAGAATGCCTCGGTTACACATGTGAATTTATCGTGTTTTTCTTTTGATTGAACCATTTGTCAATTAGACCGCTACCTAATAGTACACCCGCTACAATAAATAGGAAGCCAAATAGCTGAGCTGCTTGTATTTCTTCTTTTAAGAAAATAGCTGAGCTAACAAGCGCAAAAAAAGGATTTAAATTGACAAAAATAGATGACTCTGCCGGTCCAATATGTTGAACAGCTTGATTGTAGACCATATGCCCAAATGCTGTTGCGAGCAGCGCAGAACCTAAGAACAATAGCCACAAGTCCACTCTTGTTTGTGCCATCGTTTGTAATCCATTCGGCTCTAAAATAAAGCTAATCCCAAGTAAAAAAGCTGAACCGGTTACCAGCATCCACCCCGTCATCAAACGCGCATCCAACGTTGTTGAAGCACGTCGAATAAATACATAACTAATGGCTTGCGTTAAGATTGATAAAAAGACAAACAAATCACCCTTTGTTCCACCTGTGACCGCTCCGCTTCCAGCTAATACGATAAAAGCAACTCCAGAAAAACCGCTCACTACGCCGATAAATCGGAAAAATGTTAGCCTCGTACCTAAAAAGAAAACCGCGCAAATTGTCGTTAAAATTGGACTCAAGCCTAAAATTAACGCCCCGTTTGATGCACTGGTTTCTTTTAACCCCGTTGACAAAAAGAAGTGATGACAAACAACGTTAAAGAACCCAACCATCGTAATAAACAAAAGCTCTTTCAGGGTAATTTTGCGTAGTGACTTTGTGACTTTAAGAAAAACCAAAACGGCAATTCCCGCAAAAAGAATTCGAAAAGCCGTCATCGTAACGGGAGCAAATGCGCCTACGAGTAGCTTTAACGCAACGACGTTTACCCCCCATAGCAACATGACGAATACTAAAACACCGTAAATCTTATACTTATTCAATGACTCTCCCACCTAACCTACCGTTCTTATCCATTATTTTCAACTTCTTTATTGTAACGCTAATATAGTTGAATTTCTAGATATTCTTCACTCGAAATAATTACGAAAATCGACTCTTCGTGATATGATAGCGTAGCAATTACACAGAAAAAGGAGCGCTTATACATGATCGAGATACGACTCGCCGGCGACAGCAAAGAAATTGAAGAAATGATTAAAAGCTTCGAAAAGCATTACGATGTCAAACATCAATCTCTTGAATACAATCGAAGCAATAACCCAAAGTATGCGAATCGTAAAACGACGCGGGTTTATTTATCGATGGGGTTAAAACAAGGAAACTAATTTATCTTACTTTTACAAATACTTCAGTCTGTATTATAATTCCATTAATATTTCATAGATAGAAAGAGGTTACGACATGGATCAAACCATCGTTTTAGTTGGATTTATGGGCGTGGGGAAAACAACGATTGGACAAGCACTTGCCCGTAAACTCGATTTTCAATTTATTGATACGGACCAGCGTATTGAAGCCGAAATGGGCATGCAAACAACAGATATTTTTCGCGTTCACGGAGAAGCATTTTTTCGGCAAAAAGAAAAAGAAACGATTACGCAGCTTGTAAAAAAGAAAAAGACTGTTTTGTCTCTTGGAGGAGGCGCTTTTTTACAAGCTGCCATTCGAGATACCTGCTTGCAAGACGGTATTGTTATTTGTTTATCTCTATCTTTTGACGGGTGGAAAGAACGATTAGATGATTTACTTCCAACGCGCCCCGTTTTACAAGGAAAGAGTTTAGTGGAAATAGAAGAACTATTTTATAATCGCCAAGCTATTTATCAATCTCACCATAAAAAAGTTGTAACGGATGCCTTAACACCTGAAGAAGTGGCTGATGAAATTATTGAGTTTGTTCTTAAGAAAAACTAAAAGACGCCTTCTGCTTTCGTGCAGAAGGCGTCTTTTCTTAATGACTCATCATATAGAAGTTAATAAAAAAAGCAATTGTGATAATGTACATCATCCAGTGAATTTCTCGGTAGCGTCCAGTGAAGAGCTTAATAGCGGTATACGAAATAAAACCAAACGCCAACCCTTCAGCGATGCTGTAAGTTAACGGCATCATAATAATGGTTAAAAACGCTGGAACCACTTCCGTAAAATCATCAAAGTTGACGTTTTTAATATCGCTAAGCATTAAAGAGCCAATAATAATTAGCGCTGGCGCCGTTGCAACCGATGGAATAAAGTCGATTAACGGAGCGAAGAAAAGGGTACATAAAAACAGAACAGCTACCGTTAATGCTTTTAACCCAGTACGTCCACCTTCTGCAATTCCTGTTGCATTTTCGATGTACGTGTTTAAAGCTGTACTACCGAAGATAGCGCTCGCCATTGTTCCAACTGAATCCGCTGCTAATGCGCGATTTAAATTTGGAATCTTGCCGTTCTCATCAACTAAGTTTGCTTTTTTCGATAAACCAATTAGCGTTGCAAGCGTATCGAAAAGTTCTACAATTGTAAATGAGAAGACAACGGAAAAGATTCCGTAAGCGATGGCACCTTTTAAATCCATTTGCATAAACGTGTCACCAATTGTTGGTGGGGTCGCTGAAAACACGTCGCTGATAGCGGTTGGCGGTGCTTGAAACCCAACAACCATTGCTACTGCAGTCGTTGCAAAAATACTAATAATTAGCGCACCCTTTACGTGTTTAGCCATTAAAACAGCTGCCAAAATCAAACCGAATATTGTCAATAATGGCCCCTTGTCCAACACGTTTCCAACGCCAACAAATGTTGATTCATTGGCTACAACAAGCCCTGCATTTTTTAATCCTATAAACGCAACAAACAAACCAATTCCAACAGCAATTGATGCTTTTAGAACGTTGGGAATGGCATCGACGATTTTGCTACGAATACCGGTTACGGTTAATAAAAAGAATAAAATACCAGATATAAAGACAGCACCAAGAGCCGTTTGCCACGATAGGCCTTGTCCTAGCACAACCGAATACGTAAAGAATGCATTTAATCCCATACCAGGACCAGTAACGATTGGAAAGTTAGCCCATAGCGACATAAGTATTGTACTGAATACAATGGCATAAATCGTTGCTGCTAACGCTGCTTCTTTCGGAATACCAGCGTCAGATAAAATAAGCGGATTGACGATAACCATGTAGCTAACGGTCATAAAAGTGGTTAAGCCCGCTAAAATTTCTTGTTTTGGCGTTGTTTGACGTTCCGAGAGTTTAAACACGCGCTCTAATATACTACTACGCTCCAAAACATGCGCCTCCCTGTTTATTGTTATAACATAACCTCAATCTGTGGTGATCAGGCGTCTTGAACAACTAATTTCTTCATTAGAGCTCATACAAAAACATAATAAGCGGCAGAGAGAACTCCACCACTTATTATGGCTAGAATGTACACTTTTCACATCTTGAAGTAAAATCTTTTGTCCTATTATAGTCCTAATTATGAAAGATGCAAAGGCGGAAAACGTTATCATAATAAAACTTTTTATATTCTATTTATTTTTAATTTTCAAATTAACGATACTAGTAAAAAGTTTAGCTGCTTTTTTACGACGTAAGCAGCGCTACTCTTTTTAATAAACGCTCGATAGTGCCATTGGCTTCTTTTAAAACAATTCTCTCATCAATTGTTTTTAAGACTCGGTTATCCATCACAATTTGGCCATCCACCATCGTTATTTCCACATCTCCTCGCGTAGCTGAATAAACAACGCGCGAGATTGGGTCCACACCATATGATGGAAACGTATGAAGCTGATAAAGGTTCAGCATAGCTAAGTCGGCTTTTTTCCCAACCTCAATACTTCCAATTTCATTTTCAAGCCCAACAGCTTTGGCTCCACCAATCGTTGCCATTTCAAGCACATGCTTCGCATTCATCGCTGTAGGCCCATAGGACGGCTTATGAATCGTTGCTGCAAGGCGCATTTCATTAAACATATCGAGGTTATTATTACAAGGCGCGCCATCTGCTCCTAAACTTAGACAAATGCCCTGTTCATGAAGATGTGGAATCTCAGCAAATCCCGAAGCAAGTTTCATATTTGAGCCTGGGCAATGACTCACCTTTACTCCTCTATCTTTAATCACTGCCTTTTCCTGGTCATTCAGCCAGACGCAGTGTGCTAAAATTAACCGCTCATTGGCTAACCCTAAGTGATCTAAGTATAAAATATTTCGCATGCCTGTTTCTTCTTCTACAATTCGAATTTCCTCTTGGTTTTCAGACGCATGCGTATGTACATGCACACCGTAAGTCGCGGATAAGTGCGCAACTTCTCTTAGTAAATCTTCCGTACACGAAATAACAAATCGGGGAGAAAACGCGTACTGAATGCGGTCATTATAAGATCCGTGCCATTTCTCAAGCAGCTTAACACTTTCCGCAATTGAGGAAGCGGTTGTTTCCTGTAATGCTTTTGGCATGTTGTCCGCTTTTTTATCCATCATTACTTTACCAGCAATGGCGCGAATACCACTTTGTGCAATAGCTTCAAATGCCGAATCAGTATGATGCACGGTTTCCATATCCACGATAGTTGTAGTGCCACTTTTAATGAGCTCGCCAATACCTAATAATGCGGAGTAATAAATAGATTCTTCATCATGCGCAGCTTCTAAAGGCCATATTTTCTTTTGAAGCCAATCCATCAACTCCAAGTCATCGCCTTGTCCGCGAAACATCGTTTGGCATAAATGAATGTGAGTATGAATGAAACCAGGAACAATTGTCCGATTTGTTCCATCAATGACTTTATCGACTTTTTCCGGTGATAACCCTTTACCAATGGCAGCGATACGGTCTCCTACTATGTATAGATCTCCATATACAATGTCATTCTTTTCGTTCATCGTAATAATTTCCGCATTTTTAATTAAAATATGCTGCATTCCTTCAAGCCCCCTACTCTCTCTTTAAATCCATCGTTCTCTTGCGTTTCATTATATATCAAAAATAACTAATTATTCTGTCTATTGAAAAGGTAAAAAAAATTCCTAGCTGATTTACGCAGCTAGGAAGGTGGATCCACGAAAAATCCCAAGTCCCTTTTTCAAGAGGTTATACGAAATCGCAGGAGAATAATGTGATCTTGAATACATCATATTCTCTTTTTAACAGTAATGCCAGGAAAATGTCAGAAAACCTTACATACTTTTTTATATTTACATTTCTCCGATGTATTTCAACACATTTATTATTAAATTGTTTTAAAAGAAATTTGTCGTTTTTCCAGGAAAATATGGTAAAGTAATAGTCGTTACGATTCTATTTACCTAGTAATTATGGAAAGGGCCGACACCAAATGTTAAAAAAAGAAATGCTTTTTTGTGTATCAATCATACTTTTAGGCTTCACTTTTTTTGCAACAAAACCCGCTTCAGCAATGAGTACGGGATCTGAGCGATATACTATTTCTTCATATGTTGCTTATCTTAATACCCAGGGAGAGTCAGATTCAGCAGAGCAATTTTCAGCTTTATCTCCTGAACAGCAAGAAAAAGTTATCTACTACTTAAATCACCCAGACGAGCTACTTAATTCTATTGAAGTAACGGAATCCGTTGATTACGATGACGCGCCTACAAGCAATACAGCAGTAGCATCTGCATATGCAACGTCACGTTTTTCCACATTATCGTCTGGTGTATCACGCACGGCTTCCTATACAGCACAGTATAAAATTGCAGGGTTTACTACTACGCAAGTGAAAGCTACAGTCTATTATTCCACAAGTGGATCTAACGTTACGTCCGTACAAAGTGTGAGCGGAAAAGTTGTGAAAAACGTCAATCCCCTAGTCTCAATTTCAAAACAAAATTCCAAAACATGGGTCTCTTCTAACCGTGCTTACGGACAAATTGATTGGAATTGGAAGGTTGGGTTCAAAACAGCTGGTGTAAAGCGTCAAACTGTATATGGTACAGCCAGCGGTTCATCAGGTGGTTCATCTTCTACTCTTTAAATGAATGGAGGAGGTATTCCTTATGAAGAAATTGTCGCTGTGGATCATCGGTATCACAATTGCGCTGCTTCTTTTGTTTATTATAGCAGGGTATGCTTCTTTCTATAGCAACTAAGGCAGATTATATTGGTTCACTTCTACTCTTTATCATAGGAAACCCCCGCTTTGTGAAAGCGAGGGTTTTTCTTAACCAATGTATGTGCTTGAGCCTATTTGACTCACAACAAGAGGGAGCTTATCATAATCAACTTCAACGAGGACATCACGATGAACATAAAATTGGCTAAGGTAGCGGAAACCAACACGCGTAATGTATGACGTTAAGTAAGCAGACTCTGTTGCGTTTTCTTTTCTCTTTTCATTTAGCAGTTCAATAATTCCTTCAGCGGATTTAACGCCTACGCCGTGTCCAAAATACAAGTCGTCCCCAACGATAATCGTATTTTCACCTTGCCATTGAGGGGTATCTTCATGGTGATCAGGGTTTTTGAAATAAGCGCAGTCTCCCTCTAAAAAATCATAACCATGATGATTTTGAAGATTTAAATCTTCATCAAATTTACCGCTATATAATACTAAATTCGTAAATAATTGATTAAAATCCCTCTCTCCAATACTCTCCAACACACCTTTATAAAAAACCATAACAATCGCAACCGCACATTCAAACGCATAGAGCGAACCATTAAAGAAAATATCGTTTAATGCGACGGATGGCAACACGTTCTCTTTTAGCTTAAATCCTCCTTTTTCGGTTCGAAGCCAATATGTTTCGTTACATTCAGATTCTTTAAAAGTTGCAAATCTCGCACCACTTCTATACAACAGATACGATGCTTCTACAATTCGTAGGCGGGTAGTCAGCTCAAAATCTAACTGCATAATATTGTCATACCGATAAATTGTTTGATACTGAGCCATTTTTCTCAAAATCTGTGCTTTATTAGCTTCAAGCATGCTATATGGCACTGCATTCATATTTAATGCACGACCCTGCACAATAATAATAAGTGCGTCCCCCTTTCACTTACGTTCTTTTTATCATACGAGTGAAAGAGAGCTTTTATGAGAACGAAAGAAAAGATGTATTCTAGTCTAGCTCTGCCTGCCTCTTCGTAAATTCGTCTTTTATAGCACAAAGCGTGTCCTCTTCAGTTAATAAACGTAAGCCAATGAGAGCAAGACCTTTTGTCCCTTGAAGTAACCCTTTGTCACCTTCTGGAGATTTAGCTGCTTCACGAAATTCATCAGTGTGCCAAGCCAGCGTTTCAGCACCGATTTTGATATAAGGGTGAATGGTTGGTACCACTTGACTAACATTTCCTGCATCAGATGAGCCAATTCCAGGCTTATGCGCCGTATCTACGTCTTCGCCTAATTCTGTAAATACTTCTTCAAATACTCGATCAAAAGCGCGGTTTAGCTGAATATGATCTACTTTATTTTGAATGAAATATGCGTTAAGTTTAGCACCAGTTGCCATAGCCGCTCCCTTTGCGATTTGCTGTACTCTCTCCGTCACTTGATCACACTCTTTACGCGTTTGTGCGCGAATATAAAAGCGCGCTTTTGCATAGTCGGGAACAATATTGGGAGCCGTTCCTCCGTCTGTAATAATGCCGTGAATTTTCACATCATCCTTTACATGTTGACGAAGTGCGTTCACTCCATTGAATAATTGAATAACCGCATCTAACGCGTTAATGCCTTCTTCAGGAGCTGATGCTGCGTGAGATGCCTGTCCATAAAACTCAAAATCAATAGGATCCACAGCTAGCGTTGTCCCTGTAATACACGTTTCTTTTCCAGGGTGAACCATCATGCAAGCATTTAAGTCTTGCACAAGGCCCGCTTTCACAAAGCTTCCTTTTGCACTTCCATTCGGTCCACCTTCTTCCGCTGGGGTGCCCAACACAACAAGCTCTCCTCCTATTTCGTCAAGCACTTGGCTAAGCGCAATCGCTGCTCCTACGCTAGTTGTTCCAATAATGTTATGACCACAAGCATGTCCAAGCCCTGGAAGCGCATCATACTCCGCAAGAAATCCAATTCTCGGTCCTTTTCTTGCGGATGCTTTTTTTGCTAAAAATGCTGTATCATGTCCAGCTACCCCGCGTTCCACGGTAAAGTCTGCTTCTTCTAGCAGCTTACATAAGAGATAAGATGCAAATTTCTCTTCATTTCCGATTTCAGGATGGTCGTGGATTGCATGACTTGTATCTATGTAAGTTTGAGCTTGTTGGTTAATATACTCAATAACGCTTTCTTTAAGCTTTTCTATCTGTAAATTCATTCTTACACCCCATTTACTAAAAATAAAAAGGAAGCTTCATAGAAGAAGCTTCCTTATCTAAAGAACCTGCTTCTTATCGTTCAAGCTTCTAAGCGCTTGCTGGAATTAGCACAGTGCAATCAGCCTGTTGCTGAGGTGTCATAGGGCCAGGTCCCTCTACCTCTCTAGATAAGAAAACGTACAGTATGTAGTTATAAAATAATAAAACCTCCACTTACAGTGTCTTAATGACTGTAAGAAGAGGTTGGGATCATGTAAGTAAGAACCAGCTCTCTTCTTATCTATCAAGCACTGCTTGTTGGAGTTGGCACGGTTCAAATGTCCGTTGCCGAGGTTTCACAGGGCCAGTCCCTCCACCTCTCTGGATAAGAAGTTTGTCGAATATTGTAGAATATTGTTGATAACTTAAATCCTATGTTACACGCTGAGCAAAGGAATGTCAATGACTTTTCTGAAAAGATTTTTCTTTCTAACAATATGATACCGCTATCATAACTAGACCAACAAAAAAGAGTGCCTTAAGCACTCTTTTTATACATTAATAGCAACTTTTTGCTCATATAAATGAATAGCCTGATCTAGCATAGCAAGACCTTCATCAATCTGCTCTTTCGTTACGGATAAAGGTGGAACCATACGAATCACTTCGCTTGCATTGCCACAGAAATAGAAGAGAACGCCTTGTTCAAGAGCTAAGTCTAGAATTTCAAATAGTGCATCCCCATTGGGTTCACCTGTTTCAGGATGTACAATCTCAATTCCGATCATAAGTCCCACTCCACGAATGTCTCCAATTAGCGAATGCTTTTCTTTTAACAGCTCCAATTGTTTGAGCGCATAAGCACCCATTTCTTTTGCATTTTCGAGAAGATTTTCTTCTTGAAGCACTTCAAGTGTAGCAAGCGCAGCCGAACAGCCAATTGGATTACCGCCAAACGTAGTGCTATGCGTGCCAAGAGGCCATTTTTTCATAAGCTCTTGTGAAGCCACAGTAGCACTTAACGGAATGCCTGAAGCGATGCCTTTTGCAATAGCCATAATATCTGGCACGACGTCAAATGTCTGTGCAGCAAACCATTCTCCAGTACGTCCAAAACCTGTTTGCACCTCATCAAAAATGAGTAAAATGCCATGACGGTCACAGATTTCACGAAGCTTTTTCATCCAGCTTTTTGGTGGAATGATATATCCACCTTCACCAAGAACAGGCTCTAAAATAACAGCTGCTACTTCTTCTGGCGTTACTTGATGCTTAAACAAAGTATTAAAGTCTTTTTCAAGCTTGTCTTCAAAATAAGCATCTACATTAACACCGTCTGGACATTCTTTTGGATTGGCATATGGAATTTGATAGGTTAAACCAGAAGGCTGCTGAAACTGACGGTATTTACTTTTTGAAGTTGTGACGCTTAGCGCTCCCATTGAACGTCCATGAAAACAGCCTAAGAATGACACGACGTAAGGTCGTTTTGTTACGTGACGAGCAAGCTTTAAAGCGCCTTCAATTGCTTCCGTTCCGCTGTTTCCAAAGAAGAAACAGTCCAGGTTACCAGGCGTAACTTTTCCTAATTCGTCAGCTAATCTCAAGATAGACTCATACATGATAACGCCAGAAGGTCCATGAAGTAACTGGTCAGCTCCGTCTTTAATAGCTTGCACAACTTTTGGATGCCGATGTCCAACATTCGTTGTTGCAATTCCAGATGTAAAGTCTAGGTATTGTTTGCCGTCTAATCCATAGTAGTAGCACCCTTCTTCTTTTATAACGGGTAGATTTGGATGATCTTTTGCCATAGTAGGTGCTAAAAGTTCAGGCATTCTGTTAAATAGATGATTCCAATCGTTTGACATAGTAATCCTCCTGTTTTCTAACAAATTATTAAAAATATTCTAAAAACATTTGATGTCTTTATGATAAATGATGTGCATGCCGATGTAAATGAGTGTTTTAGGAATGATGACTCCATCATAGACTACGACTCTACAGGGTTTGTATATAAAATAGATTATTTTTATTTTTATGCTTTTTTTCTTTTCAAAACTTCTGATAAAACTTTGATAGAATAATATTTCTGTTTTATTCTACTATGTATTTTTATAAAAATCAATTGCATATATATAAATTTCTATGGTGACTAGTAGTTCTTATTTAGTTATTAAGAATGGGCTCTCCGCTTAGTGTAATTTAGAAACCACTCTTTACACATAGCTACATTTGTCGCACGAAGCATTCTAAAACACTAGCATTTTATTAATTATATGCGAGTAAAAGACAAATTGGCTGATTTAAGCTTGGTACACTACCAGACTTAAACCAGCCAATCTGTTTCATCATTTAAAACCTAACTTTTTAGGATAATTAGATAAATAAGCACTAACGTTGCATAAATATTGACTGAATTTTCCGTTTTATTATTTTTCCGTTTGAGAAGAAAAATGAAGACACGTGAACAGAGGTAGTAATCATCCATTTTTTACTATAACCTTTGGCGAGGGCGACAGAGACGGTTAAACCTTTACGGGACAGCTCTTCCTGCTATTTTTC
>NZ_JBXDLD010000110.1:0-13091 GCF_056820425.1 Priestia sp. KCTC 13724
AATTCAGTTAGCTGGCCGTTCGTCGTGCGTACCGTGAAGGTGCGCTATTTTTTATATTTCGGGCTTACGTAGTTCAGCCTCTACTATACCTGAACGATTGAGAGTTCATAACTTTTAATCGTTCAGGTTTTTTTGTTGATTGGGAAAAACTAGTTTGGAAACAGGGTGGAATGGAGCGTAGGACACTCGACTCCTGCGGGAAAGAGAGGGAAAACGGAGATCCCGCAGCGCAGCGAGGAAGCTCAGGTTCCTCCCCGCGGAAAGCGAGTGGCCGTAGCGCAATGGAACGAACGTGTTGAGACAAACCAAAGAGATGGGAACAGCTAGTGTTCGTCTTTTAGAAGCCATCATTTTGTTATGTCCCAAACTCTTTTCCTAATTAACCGTTATTTCGTCATTTTTTGTAACAGGAGAAATCGTTCGATCTTGATGATATATAGCGTTAATCTCACCGCCAATTACCAGAATTAATCCCGTTAAGAATAACCATAGCATTAGCACAATGACGCCTCCTAAGCTTCCATAAGTAGCTGAATAGTTACCAAAATTACTGACATAAAATGAAAAGCCAAGAGACGTGAGCTGCCACAGAAGCGTTGCTGCCACAGCACCAGGCCATACGTGTGCAAAAGGAAACTTTTTATTCGGCGCTAATCGGTATAACATAGATAACACAGCAATCATAATTGTGATCGCTACAATCCATCTTAAAACGCTTAAAAATGTCCCAAAGCTAGTTGGCAGCCCCCAGCTTACTAAAGCTTTTAAAATAACACCGCCAAATACAGGTAAAATAAGTGCAATTACAAGTGTTAAAATCAATCCAATTGTTAGCAGTATCGATAAGCCACGCACTTTTATAAACGAGCGAGTTTCTTTTACATTATACGCTTCATTCATCGCTCGCATAAATGCGTTCATTCCATTTGATGCTGACCAAAGTGTTCCTAAAATACCAATTGTTAATAAGCCACCATTTGGGTTATTAATAAACTGAACAACATTTTCTTTAAATATATCTGCTGTTTCAGCTGGCATAGCACTTTCTAACACGTTTATCGCATCGTTTGCATCAAGGGATAAATAAGGTATGATGGATAACAGTAAAATTAGCATCGGAAACAGCGAAAGCATGTAATAATACGCTTGTTCTGCCGCAAGCCCAGTTGCATTATCTTCTTTAATTTCAGTTATTAGTTTTTTTACAAAACCTACGATTCCTTGCATTGAATCCCCCATTCCTTCACTTACTCAACTCTTTAATTCCCGATTTTCCTCTTCTTTAATCCTTTTTCTATTCTTCTCTTTGAAGAGGTAGCGTACAACATCGAAACGATCCTCCTGATTTAATAATCTCAGAAATATCAATTTCAACCACTTCAAACCCTCTCATACGAAGGGTTTCATTTACTTGATTATTTACAGGTAAACTAATAAGCGTTTTATTCCCAATTGAAAATACGTTCGTCTCCAATGTAAACTGCTCTTTTTCGGTTACTTCAATTAAGTCAAATCGTTCTTTTAATAATGCTATTTCCCTTTTATCAAGAGCCTCGGGATAAATTAACGCTTCTGTTTTAGAAATAATATTGAAAACGCAATCCAAGTGCAAATAACCGTCTTTAATAGGAATGGGTATAACATTCATATGCGGAAGTTGTTCTTGGACCTGCTTAATAGCCTCCGTGGTCGTTCTCCCACTCACGCCAATGTAAATGTCTTTTCCATCGATAATTACATCGCCGCCTTCAATTGAGTCACCCTTTACTTGATAATAAGATAGGTTATGATTGTTCAACCATTCTGTCAAATAAGCTTCTTTACCTTCACGAATATCGCTTCCCATTTTGGAAACAAGAACCGCGTGGCCAAGTACATATCCAATGTCTCGTGTAAACACTTGTTCTGGAAACCTTTTGTCTGCTTTTAGCTCAATGACGTTAATTCCTTGTGTACGAAGGTACTCTACAAATGTTTTATGCTGCTTACTAGCTTTGGTTTCATCAATATTTTCTCCAGCATAATGCTTTTGTGTTTCATTAATTATTTCTTTAATTTCCATATATGTAGGAGGACAAACAATTACTTCTTTTAAAATGCCGTATTCCGTTTGACAAACGGGGGATTTTTCTAGATTCATCAAAACACCTACCCAAATAATTGTATAGTGTAGTGTTCCTTTTTTATGAAGAAAATAAACAAGTTTTTATTTCTTACAACCAGCAATTAATTTGCTACTAAAAGTGCCAAATAACTTCTATTTGTATCATTGAGGGTGTTGCAAAACTAAAATAAATATGCAATGTTATGAATCAGAGAAACTAGCTGAACATGCAACAGATAGCGATTTTGTCCATACCAACGAGGCTGCTCCAACCCTTGATCTTTTAGTTTACTAAACTGTTGTTCAATTTTTCCACGCTCTTTCATCAATTGTCTGCCAAACGTTGTTTGTAAAAAAGTTGATAGTACACGACGATGAGAAATTTTCGTCTGTTTCCCTTTTCGTGGATTGAGTGGATTCACAGGAAAGATATTGCATGCACTTGCAGCTTCATAAATATGCTGACTATCATACGCAGCATCAGCAATCGAAAACAAAACGTTTCGATCTTTTACATGTTGAAGCAATACAGGAGCCATTTGACTATCATGTACATTTGCTGTTGTAAAAGCGTATGACAAAATAACACCTTCCGGTGTGGAACAAATATGAGCCTTATAGCCCTTATACCAACGGTATCGGGTAGACATTCCCCACTTTGCTTGCGAGTCATATAGACTACTCCGTAAAGCAGTGCTGTCGATTAAAACACATGGAATTAGCCCTACATTCATTTCTTGAAGAACGTGTTCATGAATCAATGAGATGCCTTTCTCACGAAACCAAGTACCTACACGTGAAAATGTAGAGATATGAGGAACGGCAGACAAACCACAGAATGCACGAAATAAAGGATATTGATGTAAGAAACGAGTTAATTTCCGTAAGGAATGGATTTGAAAGACAGTTTTTACGAAGAAACATTTGAGTAAGGCTTTACGACAAATAGGCGGACGACCTGTGCCAGCTGGAACAGGTCCCACTGTTAAACTGTCTACGTAAGCAAATAAAATGTGTAAAAGGGATTGATTTTCTTCGAAATTGGTTATCATACTAGTAAATCCGTCCTTTCTGGAGATAGTTTAGGGTACTATCATTCTTCCAAGAAGACGGATTCTTTTATGCATTCATTTTTGAATATTTATGAGTTTTGCAACACCCTCATCATTGTTTGTTATAAAATAGGCTAGTAGTTATATAGAAACGGAGGTTATTATGGAAAAGCTATCTACAATTTTATATCGATATCGTAAACTTTTTCTAGCTATGTGGCTTGTTTTGATTGTTACATTTGGTTATTTTGCTCTGAAACTCCCATCTGTTTTGGGAGGTAACGGCTTTGAGATGGAGGGTGAATTTAAACAAACCCAACAGCTTCTTGTTGATGAATTTGACGTCAGCGAATCTCAAGCGATTGCTTTGTTTGAAAAGAAAGATGACGTCTCATATGAAGAGCTTATTAAGAGCGCAAGCAATTACTTAGAGAAAATTAATACAAAGGACTATGTGTTAAAGATTGACGCTCCTTCTCTAGATAGTAGTACAATTGATGGCAACTTTGCGTATGGCATTATTCACTTCAACAAAGCAGCTGTCGATTTAGATAATGAAATTAATGAGCTTCAAGATATTCCAATTGAAAATGATGAAATTAGAGTGAAGCTAACAGGCGAACCTGTTATTGTTCAGGATATGAATACAGCTAGCCAAAAAGATTTAGCAAAAGCTGAAGCAATTGGAATCCCTGTAGCACTCATTGTTTTATTACTTGCTTTTGGTGGCGTTATTGCAGCTGGCATTCCTTTAATTATTGGTATCGTGACGGTTATTACAACAATGGGAATTGTCTATTTCTTTCATCATGTGACACCATTGTCAATCTTTATCTTAAATGTTGTACCGATGATTGGATTAGCTTTAAGTATTGATTTTGCCCTTCTATTTATTAATCGTTTTAAAGAAGAGCTCGTACATAACAGCGTAGAAAACGCTGTGAAAAAGACCATTCAAACTGCTGGGCGCTCGGTCATTTTCTCCGGGCTTTGCGTATTTATTGGGCTTGCTGGAATGTTATTCATACAAGTAGACATTTTCCAAAACGTAGCGTTAGGAGGCATGGCGGTTGTATTTGTAGCTGTCTTAT
Source organism: Priestia sp. KCTC 13724 (assembly GCF_056820425.1). Taxonomy (NCBI): domain Bacteria; kingdom Bacillati; phylum Bacillota; class Bacilli; order Caryophanales; family Bacillaceae; genus Priestia; species Priestia sp. KCTC 13724. Next base: position 4,248 of record NZ_JBXDLD010000110.1, read on the forward strand.
CAGCGGTTACATTACTGCCAGCTATTTTAGCAATGCTTGGCGAAAAAGTAAATCGCTTGCGTATCCTGCGCACAAATGATCAATCGGGTCAATCAAAATGGCGTTCTTTTGCTCATTTTGTAATGAAACGACCGGTCATTATGACGCTCGTCTCCCTTGTTATTTTGTTAACAGCACTTCTTCCTATTAAAGATATGCAGCTGGAAATCCCATCTTCTGAAGCCCTGCCAGATAACTATGATTCAAAAAAGGCTTTAGAAGTTTACAATGAGCGTTTTACGGACGAAACAACCACCGATGTCTTCTTTGTGTTAAAAAGCAATGGTGATATGTTAGCACAAGGTTCTCTAAATGATGCCGTACCGTTTATTCATCAAATAGAAGATGATAATTTGGTCAGTAAGGTTGACTCTTTACCTACTGCATTAAAAGTAGATTCAGGGAAAGAACTTAGCCAACTATTGAACAACCAACAGTTAGAGACTCAAACTAAGCCAGCGGTTGAGTCATTTGTAAATAATGATTATATGCTTGTAAAAGTAACATTGGATACAAAACAAAGTTCCAACGAAGCAAAAGAATTTGTAAAGACGTGGGCTGCTAAAACACCAGGTGATCTTGAACTGTATGTAGGAGGATATCCAAAGTTTGAACAAGAAATTTTTGATGAAATATATGAAAAAGCTCCTTACGGCTTATTGTTAGTTCTGGTATCTACTTATTTAATCCTTATGATTGCCTTTCGTTCTGTCTTAATTCCACTGAAAGCAATTATTATGAACATTTTAAGCTTAACAGCTACTTTCGGATTGCTTGTTTGGCTTTTCCAAGGGGGACATTTTGGCTTAACAGAGTCTAATATTGCCTTAGTCCTTCCCGTATTTGTGTTTGGACTAGTATTTGGATTAAGTATGGATTATGAGGTATTCTTAATTTCACGCATTCATGAAGTGTATGAACAAACAGGCGATAATAACTTAGCAACTGTTGAAGGGTTAGCTTCAACTAGTAAAATTATTACAAGTGCCGCTCTCATTATGATTGTGATTACAGGTGCATTTGCGTTTACTGGCATTACACCTGTCAAACAAATGGGCGTTGGTATCGCACTTGCTATCTTTATTGATGCTACGGTTGTTCGGATGCTGCTTGTCCCTTCTCTTATGAAGTTATTAGGCAATGCAAACTGGTGGTTTTTTGGTAAAAAAACTACCAAAGCAAACACACAGCTAAATAAATAAAAAAATACCCTGCAAATTGCAGGGTTATTTTTGGATAGCAAACAAATCCTCTAAGCGATCACTCATATAACGATATGAATCTTCAACGCCTAAGTTATAGAACTCGACAGCTATTTTATCAATGAAGAAATCAAGCAGTAAGCCCGCTGCTAACTCTCCAATTTCTTCATCACGTTCATTTAAAAAATACGTTTGAATTTCTTCAATTAATACTTTCTTTTTTTCTTTTGATATTGTCAAAGACTTGCTCATCCTTGTCTTACCGTTGCGTAAGCAATGATGCCTTCTTCGTCATCTAACTCTAATTCTAAACCTGTTGAGAATGGATCAATGTTCATCTGCGTATCTAACCACAAGCGCAGTGCCTCAATGATATTTAACGTAATATGGACCTGCTTTCGATCATTTACGTATGACTCAGCTGAAAAGCCATAGTCATCATCATACATCAATTCGACCTCAACTTCCTGAGGCTGCACCTGCTTTTTATCAGCAATATACAGACACATTGCATTGATAATGTCCTGTTCCGAGATTTTTAGTTTCTCCAAGAGTTCACTTCCTGTTCTTTACGCTTGTTACGTTTAATGCTTTGAAATAGTCGAATGACGATTAAAATAAGAGCTACAATTGCTAATGCATTAATTAAGAAGCCGATTACTGGACCTAATGCACCTAAATTTCCTAACATACTACCAAATAGTAATCCTGCAAGTCCACCGAATAATAGTCCTTTCATTAAACCACCACGGTTAGTACTTGCTGCGTTCGTTGATTTTGAGTTATTTGTTGTGTTGTTCTTTTGATTTACAGAAGAATTGCTGTTTGTATTATTGTTGTTCTTAAACATGCTTGGTTGATTGCTGTTTCCGCTATCAAAAGAACGCTTTCCTGATTTATAACCTTTTGCACTTACAATGGTTGAGCTATCTTGAACCAATGCTCCACCTATTGGTGAAAACATAATCGTAAGCGTTACACAAGCTGCTAATACTTTTTTTAACATGAATTTTTGCCCCCTACTATTAGTTACATACGTAAAATTTTCTACGTAACTTGTACTACGTTTCATCGTATCAAAAGGTTTCATTTTTTTATATAAAAATGAAGTAATTGCCCAAAAACGTTCACAATCTTATGTTTGGTTACCTACTTAATCAAAAAAGCTGCTTATATCCATGTTGCAAAGAATATGAGCAGCTTCTACAAACCTCGTATTTTATTAGTCAATTACTTTTGGATTGTGAATAACCTGTAACTCTTTCGTTGCTTGTTGCATTTCACTTTTACAAAGCGGGCACGTTGGCTGGTCACCGCTCTTAAAGTTATCGCGAACCCAACACTTACAACTATCTGACGTACATTCCCATACTTTAGTTTCTTCAATTACAGCTGGTTCAACATTTTTTCGGTTATACATAGACATAATCTCCTTTTAAAGTAATCTACTATCCGTCTTCATATGGGTATCATCATGAGTTTATTAAAATGGAGCATATCGGTAAATGACCTATCTTGAAGAATTTAATATTATCATGAGAGAAACGAATCAAAGATGGAGTTTTATTATAAGATTATAAGCGTATGTTTAACATAAAGCATATACGCTTAAATGAGGATACAATAGTAAAAAAATTACGTGTTTTTATTATAGCAGAGTTTAGAAAAAAATTCAATAATACTATATTTTTAGGAAATTGACAACTATATTTTATTCATTGCACAAAAGAAACTCAGCATCTCTGCTGAGTTTCTTTACATAATTATTTTTATGATATTAGCGTACTTGACCATTTCCGCTCATTACATATTTAATTGTTGTTAGTGCCGGCAAGCCCATTGGTCCTCTTGCATGAAGTTTTTGAGTTGAAATTCCAATTTCCGCTCCAAAACCAAGCGCTCCACCGTCTGTAAAGCGAGTCGAAGCATTATGATAAAGAGCTGCTGCGTCTACTAACGCCATAAACTTTTTCACAACATTTTCATCTTCTGTAATCACAGCCTCTGAATGCTTCGTGCCATATACTTCAATGTGTTCAATTGCTTCATCTACGTTTGAAACAACCTTCATCGCAATTGCAAGGCGTAAATATTCCTCTGCCCAATCTGCTTCTTTTGCTTCTTTGGCACCAGGAATTGTAGCAAGTGTGCGCTCGTCACCAAACACTTCAATATTAAAGTCTTTAAACGCTTGAATTAAACGGTCGCTGTTTTGCTCAAGCCACTTTTCATGAACTAATACCGTTTCAGCTGCGTTACATACTGCTGGGCGATCCGTTTTAGCATTGATTAGAATCGAAATAGCTTTTTCAACATCTGCGTGTTCATCAATATAAAGATGACAATTCCCTACTCCTGTTTCTAATACAGGAACCGTCGCATTATTTACAACAGCCTGAATCAATGATGCACCGCCGCGTGGAATTAATACGTCAATATGCTCTTTCATCGTGAAGAGCTGCTGCGTTGCTTCACGATTTGTACTCGCAATAAATTGGACAGCTTCTTTAGGAATTTCTGTTTTATCTAATGCTTTATGCATGACTTCGACAATCGCTTTGTTGGAATGAATTGCAGAAGAACCACCTTTTAACACAATCGCATTACCTGATTTTAACGCAAGACCTGTAGCATCAACCGTTACGTTTGGTCTCGCTTCGTAAATCATTCCAATTACTCCAAGTGGAACGCGAACTTGTTTAACATTTAAACCATTTTCAAGCGTCCACTCTGTTAAAATATCTCCTGTTGGATCATCAAGCTTCGATACCTGCCTTAGTCCATCTGCAAAATCTTTTACACGTTCAACAGATAATGCTAAACGATCCATTAGCGCATCATCAAAGCCGTTTTCTTTTCCATTTTCTAAATCTTTTTCATTTGCTTTTAAAATGTCATCCGTGTGCTCTTCAAGTACATCTGCAATTGTTAAAAGCGCTTTGTTTTTTTGTTCTGTTGTTAATAGACTAAGCTGCTTTGCACCTTTTTTAGCTAACACCGCTTGTTGCTTAACCGAAATATCTTCCTTTACCTGTACCACAAAATCACTCCTGGATAAGATTTACAATATTTTTTTAAATATTATGATTATTTTTGTTACATCATTATACCATAGATTTGTCGTTCTTCGATTGTTTAATTAAAGGCCTACCGGAATCGGAATTTCGACGTGACAAACCATTCCTTCACTGTCAACAACGGGTTCATTCATTTCTTCGTTTTGAGCTAATTCTTCTGAAGAATAATTCGAAACACCTAATGCAAGCTCTTGCTCATCAACATCTAAGATTCGAACAACGGAGTCTTCTTCAAAGTGACCTTTTATAAACTTAATGTGTTCTCGTAGCAGCGGCTTCTTTTCTTCCACAATCGCCGTTTTTGCTTCGTCTTTAATTACTATTTCCCCTTCAGGCCCTGAGTTAAACGCAATCCACTGTTCTTTTTGACTTAAGTTAACAGCGTCTTCTCCTGCTTCGAAATACGTTCCAAATGCTTCACCCAACACCGCTTCTGTTAAAATGTTTGGAACGCCTGCTTTTCCTAGGAATGAAGGAATTCCTGAAGCCATTGAAATTTTAAACGCATCAATTTTTGAGCGCATACCACCTGTGCCAACTGAACTTCCAGAGTCTCCAGCACCTTCTTCAATTTCCGGCGTAATTTCAGATACGTGTGATAATAGCTCCGCATCTGGATTTTCACGAGGATCCGCGCTATATAATCCGTCAATATCAGATAGGATGATAAGTAAATCTGAATCAACTAACCCTGCAACTTTAGCAGATAGCGTATCATTATCTCCAAACTTTAGACGATTAATAGTCACCGTATCATTTTCATTGACAATCGGTACAATTCCTCGTTCTAACAGTACGTTAATGGTATTACGTGCATTGTTATATCTGCTTTCATCAGAGAAATCATCTCGCGTAATTAAAATTTGTGACGCGACGTAGCCATGAGATAAGAACAGCTCGGAGTATGCTTCCATTAAAAGTCCTTGGCCAATGGATGCGGCCGCTTGTTTTTCAGGTAATGAGCTAGGTCTTTCTAAACAACCAAGTTTTCTGTAACCTGCCGCTACTGCACCGGATGAAACAAGCAGTACCTCATGACCTTGATCTTTCAACTCGACTACTTGGTCAACAAGCCTCTCCAATTTCTTTCGGCTAATCTCACCGTGTGAACTTGTTAAAGAACTGCTGCCAATCTTAATTACAACCCGCTTCTTGCCATCGGGACTCATCAAATCACTCCTAGTTAATTCGTTTCTTTTGTTTTATTGATTTATAAATATGAGGATAGTAACGAAGAATATGAAGTTATGGTTTATGCTTCGTTGGATACCTTTTCAAGCTGTTCACTCATTTCTTTTGAACGGTCTGATGCTCCTTTTACCGCGCGCATAATTGCCGTTCCGCCACCATGTTCTTCAAGGGCTTTCAAGCCTGCTGCCGTTGTGCCATTTGGAGACGTTACGTTTTCACGAAGCTCTGTTGGCGTTTCGTCACGCTCCATCATCATTCTTGCCGCACCGTATATGGTTTGGGCTCCAATTGCTCTGGCTACTTCTGGATCTAATCCTTCTTCTTTGGCTGCTTTTTCAATATGCTCCATTAAGAAATAAAAGTACGCTGGTCCACTACCGGCAATGCCCGTGAAAATATCCATTTGTTTTTCATCAATAACGTAAACTTGACCAATTGACGATAGCAACTCTTTTGTTAAAATGACTGAATCCATTGCTGTATATTGTCCTGGAGATATTGCTGTAGCAGATTGTTGAATCATACTTGAGGTATTTGGCATCACTCGAACAACTTGTTGTTCTTCATGCAATAGATCTTCCATAAAGGCTGTTGAAATACCAGCTAGCACTGATAAAACAACTTGATCTTTAGTTATATTGGGTTTTAAAGAGGATAATGCTTGCTCAGCATCTTTTGGTTTCATTGCTAAAATGAACACGTCAATATCTGTTGTGTCTAAATTAGCTCTTTTTCTTGTTTGAACACCGTATTTGTTTTCCAATTCTAAAAGGCGTTCTTTATTGCTGCGATTTGTTACCACAATATTTTTCGCTGGAACAATATTAGAATGAATCATACCAGAAATCATTGCTTCTGCCATTGATCCTGCACCTAGAAAAGCAATCTTTTTTGTTTTGATCATCAAATCTCCCCTGTCAAATGTTCGTATTTTTGTTCGCGTTCTCTCAACGGTAACTATCGTAACATGCTCAAAATGGCTGTCAACCTGTCGACAAGGTAAAAATAACGCTGTCAGCACATAGTACAAAAGAAATGAAACCGGATACAAAAATATTTTTCAACAAATTTCTCTATTAGAAAATCCTCCAGAAATCGACTTTTTTTGCTACTTTTATGTTTATGCTTGATAATTGAGGGTAAATTATTTATTTTGGATCACTAGTGTTGCATAAATAGTGTCATAATTTTCAGTTTACTCACCTTCCCTGTTTAGAGGCAAAAAAGTAAATACCCAATCAAAGGTGGCCCCATCCATTTGGAAATTTATTTACAATTAGACTTTTGCAACGACGACAATTTGCATATTTAAGGGATGGCTTTTCCTTCAATCTTTCGAAGCCAAACATTCGCTGGTTTCCACAATGCAGCCCTTAGATAACGGCTAATCTGTAAGGTTTTTCGCTTGCTTCTGGTCTCGATTTGTACGAGAACATGTAGGCAAAAAACAATTAGTGCGATAAATACTTGATTTTGAATCGCCCATTCGCTTTGACCGTAGAACTTTTTGATGCTGAGATGTTGTTTGATCCATTTAAAAAACAGCTCAATTGCCCACCGTGATTTATACATTTCTGAAATTTCTTCGGCGCTTAAATCAAAACGATTTGTAATTAAATGAAGTTCATTTCCTTTTGAGTCAATCACTTTTAGAAGCCGAAAGTAATTTTCAGCACGGTTTTGAGTGGTACCTATCAACACCATTTGGTCTGATAAAACAGCTGTATCCTTTGGTAGCTTAAAATCGTAAACGTTCCGTATGACTGCATTTTTGCGTAGCCGTGAAAGAAAGAAGTAGCCATCATCAGTCATGCGATCAAAGCGCTCGTAGTCTAGATAACCACGGTCAAACACATACATGCATTCCTTGTCATCCACCATGATTTCAAGCTGACCACGGTCATGTGCTTTTGCCGTTGTCATAACGGCCTTTTCAGGATAGGATATACCCTTTTCCATAAACACAAGGCGCAAATGTAACTTTACACCTGCTTTTGTTTTGCGGAATTTAGCCCATTTATGATTGGTCAAATTAAGTGGCAATGTGCTTGAATCAATGATTTTTAACGGCATCACGAGTTTCGTGTAATGCGTTTTGGCATGAATTTGTGACACTAAATCAAGAAAAAGCCTTTGAAATAGGTCAGGGTTTATGCCGTTTAACCGCCGTGACAACTGAGAAATACTAATAGAATCAAGGTCTATCCCTTTTTGAAGCTGGTCATCGAAAAGACAATCACCCAGCGCATGCAGACTTTCAATTTCTTGTAGCTGCGCAAAAAGGAGTAATTTTAGAAATGACTCTGTCGTTAATTTTTTCGTATAGTAATCTACTTTCATCGTTTTCACGTTTTCTTCAAATAATTGAAGATTTATAGGTGAAAACCATTGTCCAAATGAAGTTTTTCGTGTAATCTTGTCCATGTGATGGTCCTTTTTTAGTGGATTTGGACGGGTTACCACCTGACTAATCCATTATAAAGGACTTTTTCTTTGCACAAAATAATAATATTGAACATTTTGAGTATTTTTAATAGTGAATTTAAATTAATGCAACACTAGTGATTACGTATGTTTTTATAATAAAGTTTCGATTTTAAAAAACAACACTTTTTTCCAGTATATTTTTTACATACATGGGTTTAATGTCATATAATTGGTTTTGTTAAAAAATCACAAAGGAGATACATAATTATGGAAAAAGGAAAATATTCACTAACAAAACTATTGCTTGCATCTATGTTCTTTACATTATTTCATGCTTCGCTGTTACAAACTAAAGTCTCAGCGGCAGCTGCAGGTAGTGAAGTTATTGTAACAACAGTAAAAGAAACTGATGAAGAAACGAACAACTTCGAAAATTTAGCAAAAATCAAAGAAATTCAAAAAGATATCATTAGCCTTTTAGATAGTTCAAATGTAGAGGACAATGCTTCTGTAGAAAAAGCATTAGATAATTACTTTAAGCAGCATCCTGAAAACCAAGAAATATTTGATCAGTATTATCAAAAAAATTCAAGAAAATTGTTACCAAACGTAAATGAGGATTCAGAAGATGATATTGATCTTAACACTTATTTAGAAGAAAACATAGAAGATGGGGAATTTCAAGAATATCAACCTACGGACGATACAAAAATATTTTTTACAGATACTCCCACTTTCTTTATGGAAAGTGCGGAAGAGAAGCCTGTTCCTATAGATCCATCTGATAGTCTTATAGCTACTTTAGCGGTTAGGTAGGAAAAGTAACTATATTCTTACCACATGCGTGTTGATTAACCAATAAAATCCAAAAAAAGCATACAAAAAAGGGCACCTATCTTGTAGAATGT
>NZ_JBXDLD010000111.1:0-11590 GCF_056820425.1 Priestia sp. KCTC 13724
TTTTCATCTTCTTCCTCCATCTATTACTATTCTCATAAAAATAGTAAGAATTATTCCTAGCGCAATGAAGAGCAAGCGCCGACTTAAAGCTTTTATTGCTTAAGAAAATGCCGCTTCATCAAGAAGAGAAGCGGCATTTTCTTGCGTTAACCACGCATACATCCTGCTATTTTTCCTTGTCTACAATCTCAATTTATTCGTAGATTGGCACCCAGCCTTCTGTTGTAACAAAAATACGAACGGCTACTACTTTGCGATCTTCCATTAGTGTAAAATAATGACGCACATTTTCTGGAACAGAAATTAAGTCACCTGGCTCTAACTCGACATCAAAGAATGAACCATCTTTTCCTTGAATGACGAAAATACCATGTCCACTGACGATAAAACGAACTTCGTCGTCCGTATGGTGATGCTCACGCTGAAAGTTTTTTAATAACTCTTCTAAGTTAGGCGTTGTATCTGATAACGAAATCACATCTTGTGCTTGATAACCTCGTCGCTCAGAAATATCCCTAATCTCTGTATCAAATGAAGCTAAGATTTCTTCTTTTTCTTCGTCTGTTAAATTAAATTTTTCACGCAGATTTTCAGGTAGCTTTGTAATATCCCAATTTTCATAAATGACTTCATTATTAGCTAAAAAGCTTGCTACCTCTTCTTGATTTTCAATGCGTACATCTGTTGCATGTAAACGAATGTTTGCCATATGTAACTCCCCCTTAAGTAAGTGTTGATTGATTATATTTCTTTAGTGAAAGAATTTTCACGTGATAACTAAATAAAAACTCGTATGCTTCTAGCGCTTTTTTCGCTTCAAATGCATTTCCCCCCCATACGGTAATACCGTGGTTACGAATTAAAACAGCCCCTTGATCCGCCGTTACATATTCAGCAAAGACTTCAGCTAACGTCGGAATGTCCGCATAATTCGGAATAATCGGAACGGTAACCTCTGCATCTTCTTCCCAAATACCGAGTGCTTTAATAATCTCTTGCCCCTTAAACGTTACCTTTCCTTCGTCACCATATAGTTCAGAAATGACGTTGTTATCAATTGTATGTACATGCAGGCTGCACCCAGCGTTTGTATGACTATAAACCTTAACATGTAAAAGCGTCTCAGCGGAAGGTTTCAAGTGTGTTTCTTCCGCTGCTTTCCCATGGCTATCTACAAGTAAGAAATCTTCACTTGTACGCTTTCGCTTATCTTTTCCACTAGCTGATACGAAGAAGGTTGTTGGCTCTTCACTTACTTTAATCGATAAGTTACCACTCGTTCCAAAAAACCAATCTCGCTGTGCAAGTTCTTCTTTTACATCCGCAATCTCTTGTAAACGCTGCTGTGCTAAAATACTCATACTTCCACCTCCGATAATTCGTTAATATGTTCAATGACATCATGGAATGTTTCAAACGGCCGATGCGGTAAATGTAACTCTTTGCATTTCTGAAGCAAGAAATCACGTGCCAATACGCAATCAGCCATTTTTGCTGCCTGCAAATCCGTAATGGAATCTCCAATTACGATGATAAAATCTTTGTCATCTACCAGATTTCGTATAATTGACGGCTTACAGCAGCCACAGCCATTTTCACAGTGGCTATCGCATGTATGAGGCCACGTAATTTTAATCGTTTGCCCTAAAAAATCTGAGCCGTTGCAGTAAAGGTTCTTTTTATCTATTTTGCCGTCTAACATTGGTTCAACAAAAAAGTCAATTCCTCCACTAACAATATATAGCGGAATATCCTTTTCTTTTGTGTAATGCACAAACTGCTCGAATCCTGTTCGAATCTCCGAAGTTGATAAAATAAATGATACAATCTCTTCTTTTAAAGAGATTGGCAGTAAAGAGAACATTTTGCCAACGCCTTCTTGAATCGATACGCGCTCTGCCAACACATCATGTTTGATAGCTTCCCACTCACTTGGAGCAAACTTTTTCATAATAGCAATGATGTTATCGCTGTTTGTAATCGTACCGTCAAAGTCACAGAAAATCTTCACGTTCATCACCCCTTCACCTTCACTGCTCCCCATAGCTCAAGTGCTTTTTGTAGCGCTTCGTCATTTGTATCTTCTAAAGGCTGTCCAGCAAGCGTAGCATCAACTGCTGCACGGAATGCTTTTCCTCCACCGACTGCTCCATCTGGGTGACCGTGTACGCCTCCGCCTGCGTTAATAATGCTATCCACACCGAAATCGGAAATAAGCTGCGGAACCATGCCTGGGTGGATACCTGCTGATGGAACCGGGAACGTTTGCTTATAGGTATGTAGCGGTCTTGTTACCTCGTACGTAATTCCAGCTGTATCTTCAAGCGGCATCGCGACGCTGCCGTACGGTGATGGGAATAGTGAAAAATCTGCTCCAACAAGACGAAGTAATTTTCCTAGTAAAAGAGAATTTGAGAATCCATGAAATTCAGATGGTGTTAACGCACCGCTTACTGCTGGGTGAGCCATGATTGGTAAGTTAATATCATCATCTTCACGAAGAGCTTGTAGCACATCTAGTCCATATGCAAACACGTTAAACAATAGAGCATCGGCTCCGAGCTCCGCTGCTTTTCTAGCTTTCTCTTTTAAATCAAATGTACGCCCCGTTAAATTTACGGCATATAGCGTACGATGACCCATTTCTTTATATACTTCATCAAGAACTTTTTTCCCTTCTGTAATACGCTTTTCGAACGGTGTCAGTTCGTTGTCAAATAGGATTTCGTCATCCTTTACAAGATCGACACCTCCAAGTGCTTGTGCCCGAAGCTGCTCCGTTAAATAATCCATATCACGCCCAATTACACCTTTAAAAATACTCATTACTAGAGGACGATCGTACACTTTTAGTTTCTCACGAATCCCTTCAATTCCAAAGCGTGGGCCAGGAAAAGCGGCTAATGCTTCTTGTGAAAACTCTAAATCTAATAATTTTACTTTTCCGTCTAATGATAGTTTTCCGAAAACAGTAACTAAAATAGCAGGTAAATCATTTGTATAATTAGAAAGCGGATAACCAATTTTCACAATCGCTTGCTTTGTCGTTTGCTCTAAATAATTGTTGACGCGATCGCAGTCTTCAAGTGGCGTAATGTCAACTACGCGCCCTTTGTGCTTTCTAAGTTGCTCCTGCTCAAGCTGAGGTAGATTTGTCCAAGAACCTACCGTTAAGCCTAGAGCAATGCCTTCTGCTTTTTTTTCAAAGTTTCCTTTTTCATCATGTAATAAATAACTTGCAACGATTTCACTCATTTGCTTCAAACTCCCTTGCTGTAAATTTCCCATCGTTACGAAATAAAAAAGCCTCTTCTTGTGAGAAAGAAGAGGCTTTTTTGCTCTCTTCTTATCTCTCAGCTACTGCTGCAAGATTTAGCACCGTGCTTAACAAAACGTTAAGTCGGTTGCCGGGCTTCACAGGGCTAGTCCCTCCACCTACTCTTAATAAGAAAATTGCTATTTATATTGTATAATCGATTTTCACGCTAATCGTATTCATCAAAAATATGTGTTTATGAATCAACAACTTCTTACATATTAAGCCAACTCAAAAAGAATTGTCAACGTATTTTTTGAATAAATTTAATTTAGCAATTCGATCAACCGCTTCTTTCAGTCGATCTTCATCGGTTAATAAACCTACGCGCACATAGCCTTCTCCGTATTCACCAAACCCAATTCCAGGAGCAACAACGACGTGTGCTTTTTCAAGTAACAAATCAGAGAATTCTTCTGATGTATAGCTTTTGGGAACCGGCAACCACGCAAAAAACGACCCTGGTGGGGCTTCAACGTCCCATCCGATTTCACGCAGTCCATGAATGAGAACCTGGCGACGAGATTCATAGCGTTCGACTAGTTCATCTACGCAGTTCTGTGACTCTAGTAAAGCAACCGCGGCTGCTTGCTGTATTCCGCTAAATACACTTACAAATAAGTGATCTTGTAAAAGATTAATCGCTTCAATAACGCTTTCGTTTCCAACAGCAAAACCGATGCGCCACCCCGCCATATTATACGTTTTGGATAGCGTATAAATTTCAATGCCCACTTCTTTGGCACCTGGAGTTTGCAGAAAACTAATGGGCTTTTGACCATCAAACCCAATTGCGCCGTACGCAAAGTCATGTACAATGCACGTATCGTACTGGCGAGCAAATTCAACCGTTTTTTCGAAAAATGATGCCGTAGCTACTGCACCGGTCGGATTATTTGGGTAGTTTAAAAACATGAGCTTAGCTTTTTGCTTCACTTCTTCGCTTATTTCCTCGTAAACTGGTAAAAAATCATTCTCTTTTTTCAAGGGCATAGCTTCCATTTTCGCTCGTGCTAGCTCCACGCCTGACCAATAGTCTGGGTAACCTGGGTCGGGCACTAAAACTGTATCTCCAGGGTTAAGTAAACACTGAGGAATTTCTACTAACCCAGCTTTGCCTCCAAACAAAATAGCGACTTCTTTTTCGGGATTTAGCTGGACACCGTATTCTCTTTCGTAAAACGCTGCTGCCGCTTTTTTCAAAAAAGCTTGTCCGCGAAACGGTGAGTACTTGTGGTAGTTTGGATTTTCACTCGCGTCTTGAAGTGCCTTGACAATATGAGGGGGCGTTGGCTGATCTGGGTTTCCTTGCCCTAAATTAATCACATCATGCCCTTCTTTTATTACTTTTGCAACTTTGCTAACAAGGGATGCAAAAAATTGTTTCGGTAAACTCTTCAATAGTTCTGATTGTTCAAACTGCTTCATGTGAACACCTTCTCAAAAAATTCTTGAAATTCTAGTCACAAATAATATATTGTAATAGTCAACTTGTAAAGTCATTTTTATAAAATAAATCAGGATGGTGAAGTTTAATGAGCTTAAAAGTAGCGTGTTTACAACTTGACCTTGCATTTGGAAACCCTAAAAAAAATTACGAGCATGCTGAAAAAAAAATGAAGGAAGCACTGCTTGAATCTCCAGATATTCTTATACTGCCAGAACTTTTTGATACGGCTTATGATTTACAGAACCTCGACGCTATCGCGGACTCAGAAGGTAAGCAAGCGACTAGCTTTTTCTCTGCTTTCGCCAAAACACACAGCGTGAACATCATCGCTGGATCAGTTGCTAAGAAAACAAAAAGCGGCGTTACGAATACAATGTATGTCTTTAATCGTGAAGGCCAGGAGGTCTCGCAATATAACAAGCTACACTTATTTAAGCTGATGAATGAGCACTTATTTCTACAACCAGGTGAAACCAAAAACATCTTTACGCTTGAAAACTCATTATGCGCAGGCGTTATTTGCTATGATATTCGCTTTCCAGAATGGATTCGCGTTCATACAAGCGCAGGTGCAGAACTCCTTTTTGTGGTTGCTCAGTGGCCCAAGCCAAGACTTGCTCACTGGAAAGCACTTCTGGTAAGCAGAGCCATTGAAAACCAATGCTACGTGGTTGCCTGCAACCGCTCTGGAGACGATCCAGCTAACACATTTGCTGGTCATTCGTTAATCATTGACCCTTGGGGAGAAATTATTGCAGAAGCAGGTGAAAATGAAGAAATACTAACAGCAGACGTTGATTTATCAACCGTAAAGGCAATCCGAGAACAAATTCCGGTCTTTACAGATCGTCGCACAGAATTTTATTAAATTTCGCTGTTGACATCCAAAAATTCACATGATACGATGTTCTCCAGAAGTTACTAATAAGTCAAACAAATCAAAATTAAATAATATCTTTACTCTTATCAAGAGTTGGCTGAGGGATTTGGCCCTATGACGCCCAGCAACCGACCGTAATACCATTGTGAAATGGAGCGCAGCTTTTTAGCGCTATAAAACAATTCGCTGTTTTATGAAGGCACGGTGCTAATTCCAACAGAAAGAGAAATCTTTCTGGCAGATAAGAGGTTTGAATGACAATCAAGCCTCTTTCACTCACCGAAAGAGGCTTTTATATGATTTAAAAGCCTCCGGTATACTTATTTTTATGGAGGTAGATAACGATGACAACAACAACTTATACATATGAGCCACTAAATGAAATTACAGCGATTAGACTTGTGAAACAGCTGAAGTTATTTTCGGAAAGTGAAGCTCTTACAGCTCGTGAAATTGGTGATGGCAATTTAAACCTTGTTTTTCATATTGTGAACGACCAAACCAACAAGTCCATTATTGTAAAGCAGGCTCTTCCTTATGCAAAAGTTGTAGGAGAAAGCTGGCCTTTATCACTCAAGCGCGCAACGATTGAAAGCAATGCGCTCAAACAGTTTGGCAGCTTAACACCCGAACTCGTTCCAGACGTTTATTATCATGATGAAAACTTAGCTGTTACGGTCATGGAAGACCTGTCTCACCTAACAATTTCTCGTACAGGATTAATCCAAGGAGAAACATACCCACTTCTTTCAGAACATATCGGTAGATTTTTAGCTCATATTGCATTTGAGACGTCTGACTTTGCGATTAAGCCACAGGAGAAAAAAGAGCTGGTTGCTCAATATATTAACCCTGATTTATGCAATATTACAGAAGACTTAGTGTTTACAGATCCGTTTTTTGATTACAATACAAATGAATTTGAAGAAACGCTTCGAAGCGATGTAGAAAACTTATGGACAGATGAAGAAGCTAAGCTTGAAGTAGCTAAGCTTAAACAAAAGTTTTTAACAAGTAGCCAAACGCTTGTACACGGTGACCTGCATACGGGTAGTATTTTTGCTAGTGAGCGCGAAACAAAAGTTATTGATCCTGAGTTTGCGTTTTATGGGCCCTTTGGCTTTGACTTAGGACAGTTTGTTGCCAATCTTCTGCTTAACACCTTGTCTCGTCCTGCTCAAAAACGCAGTGTACTTTTGGATCATATCACCAAAACGTGGGATGTTTTCCAAACAACATGGAACAAACTTTGGGTTGAGTCTAAAGTGGAACCGTTCGTTAAAAATCCAAACTATTCCGAATATATCTTACAACAAACGTGGACGGATGCTGTTGGCTACGCGGGGTGCGAGTTAATTCGACGTACAATTGGATTGGCGCACGTAGTAGATATTGATTCATTGCCTGATGAAGAGCGCTTAAACGCTCAAAAAGCAGCTCTTCGTTTAGGACGTTATTTGCTAACTCATCAAACAGAAATTAGTGCACATGATTTTAAGAACTTGATTGAAGAATGAAAGGAGCCCAACATGACACACACTCTTACACTCCCTCGTTCAGTTGAATGGAAGGAAACGTTTATTTCACTGCTTGACCAGCAGCTATTACCAAACACAGTTGAATATATTAAGCTACATACTTTACAAGACGTATGGGACGCTATCGTTACGCTAAAAGTACGAGGGGCACCTGCAATCGGCATTACCGCAGCGTTTGGCTTAGCGCTTTCGCTTCAAAACTACGATGTACAGACGATTGAAGAATTCAAAAAAAAGCTGCAGGCCGACAAAGAATTTTTGGCGAGTTCTCGCCCAACAGCCGTCAACTTATTTTGGGCGTTAGAACGCGTAGTAAACAGCATCAATAACGCCATTTCCATAAATGAGGCTAAAACACTTGTTATTCATGAAGCGATTCAAATTCAAGCGGAAGATGAAGCCACCTGCTACCGCATAGGTGATTATGCATTATCGCTGTTTAATAAACACGATCGTGTTATGACAATTTGTAATGCTGGCTCGATTGCCACAGCATATTATGGAACTGCTTTAGCGCCTTTTCATATTTCAAAAGAGCGTGATATTCCGCTGAAAGTATTTGCGTGCGAAACACGCCCCGTTCTCCAAGGGTCACGCTTAACGGCATGGGAGCTTCAAAAATCAGGCGTAGATGTGACACTTATCACAGATAGTATGGCTGCACATACCATTAAAACAAAAGGGATTAATGCCATTATTGTCGGAGCTGACCGTATTGCAGCTAACGGTGACACTGCTAATAAAATTGGAACATATGGGCTTGCACTTTTAGCAAAAGCATTTAATATTCCGTTTTATGTAGCAGCTCCAAAATCAACGTTTGATTTATCGATCGCATCAGGAGCAGAAATTCCAATTGAAGAGCGCTCTGCAAAGGAAATTACGCATATCGGTGATGTACAAGTTGCTCCAGACAATATTTCTGTTTATAACCCGGCATTTGACGTTACGCCAAGTGAATTCATTACAGCCATCATCACAGAGCATGGCATTATTCACTCACCTTCTGTCGATACAATTAAACTCGTACTAAACTAAAAAAAAGAGAGAATCTCAGGTTACAATGTGATTCTCTCTTTTTTGCTTTGTAACATAAATGTAACAGTAATTTATCATCTACCTACATATATTATAGTTAGTTTTATCATGTTAAGCGAAATCTGTATAGGAGGGGTAGCTATGACCAAACAAGAACATCCCGACTCAACCTGTAAAAAGCGAAAGCAGCGGGCACGAAAGGAGCAATTTCAGCTTTTAGATGTTACAAATCAAACCATTCAGCAAGATCATTCAGACGAAACGTTCACGTCTGTAGATGGTGTATTTGTACAAGGGGAAGGATGGAAGCTAGAGAACGATGATGAAGCCTAGCAGCGCTACGCTAATACAACCTTTCCGTTTGCTACTTGTATTCCTTCTAACGTTAAAAGCCGCTCTTTTAAATGAACCTGTGCTCCTGCATAGCCAGTTAAATCTTTTGATGCGCCAACAACACGATGACAAGGTAAAAAGATAGGTAGACGGTTTCTACGATTTGCTTGTCCTACGGCACGAACAGCTTTTGGCTGTCCAATCATACTTGCTAACTGTTTATAGGAAATGACTTCTCCATATGGTATGGTTTTAAGTTCTTTCCACACCTTTTGCTGAAAAGCCGTTCCTGTTATTTCTAACGGAAGATCAAAGTTTTGCCGCGTTTGAACTACATACTCATGTAGCTGCTTTGTCGCTTCTTTAATATATTCATGATTTTCGAGCAAAGTGGCCGTTCCCTTTGTTTGTAACATCAACTCATCAAAAGAAAAGAATAAACCGGAAATCCCTTTATCAGAACATGTAACATACACATGTTCATTGTCAAACAGCGGAATGCTTCCATAGTAATTCATCGTTTTCTCCTCTCTATTGTACTTGGGAAACGGGTAACGTCACATGAAATGTTGTTCCGACCCCTAACTCACTTTCTACTTCAATATATCCCTTATGTTCTTCTACTATCTTATAAGACACCATCAGTCCAAGTCCAGTTCCTTTTTCTTTTGTGGTATAAAACGGTTCTCCTAGCTTACGAATTCGCTCTCGGGGCATGCCTTCTCCTTCATCATGAATGGATACTCTCATATAGCGATTGTTAAGATGCTTGACCTCTATGGAGATTACCCCTCCACCCTTCATCGCTTCAATTGCATTTTTAATTACATTAATAAACACTTGTTTTAGCTGATGAGGCTCACAATAAACCTTTGACAATGATGGATCGAAGTCTGTTTCAAATTGAACATTTTCAAGTAAAGCTTGAGCATTCAATAAATCAATCGTCTCTTGTACGATGACGGCTAGTGATTTCTCTTCAAATTTAGTTGCTTGTGGCTTAGCTAATACTAAAAACTCTGTAATAATTGATTCAATTCGCTGCAGTTCAGACGTAATAATATCAAAATAAAGCGAATGACCTTCTTTCATGCTATCTTCAAGTAGCTGAATAAAACCTTTTAATGCGGTCATTGGATTTCTTATTTCATGCGCAATGCCAGCTGCAAGCTGCCCTACTACTTGAAGCGTATCCGATTTCCGAATTTGCTCCTCCATTTGCTTTTTCTCCGTTACATCGCGAATAATTGTCATGTATAGGCCTGGTAAAATACCTTTTTTCGTCGAAAACTCAATTTGCTTCACTTTACCGCTAGCTGTTTTATACTGAATGTCTCCTTCTCCTTCACCTTTGCTCTCAATCGTAGCCTTATGCTCAATGACTAAATCAAAGTTAGAGGATGATAAAAACATTTCCATCGTTTGGGAACAAATGTCTTCCTTCATTTGTTCTAAAATTTCACAAGCAGGCTCATTAACATCAATGATTTGCTGCTCTCCGTCCCATAAGATTAAGCCATCTATGGAACCATCAAAGATTTTACGAAACTTTTGTTCATTATTCCGAAGTTCTTGCTCCATTTTGGTTCGCTCGCTGATATTGCGAAAAATGGTTAAATGATAGCCTTCAATAATGCCTTTTTTCCCTGTAAACTCAAGCTCTTTTTCTTCTCCGTTTGGCATATAAAAGGTAAGCTCTTCCCGAATCTCTTCCTGCTCAATAAATTGATAATAAAGCTTCCATACGTGACGATCTTTTTTATTAATAAACGTTTGAAGATTTGTGCCGATTAGTTCTTCTAAGGGTAGTTCAAATGTCCTGGAAGAAGCTGCGTTAGCATTTACAATTACCCCGTCATGACGCCAAATTAAAATAGCTTCAATTGCATCTTCAAAAATGGCTCGAAAATTTTTCTCACTTCGCAACAATTTCTGCTCCATTCTTCTTTTTTCCGTTACGTCACGCATAATTGACATATAGTAACGACTATAAATATTTGCGGTTGTCGTGAATTCAAAAAAAGTTATGTCTCCATTTTTAAGCTTAATCGGAAGTTCTCCGCTCGCTTTTCCTTGCTGCTGAAGAAGGCGCCATAATTTTTTTAGCTTATAGTGATAAGCAGGCTCAACTAATTCTGTTAACGTTTTTGTTAATAAGTATTCTTTTGGAAAATTCAACCGGTCACAAAACGATGGATTGACATCAATCAGCTGCCCTGCTCGATCAAAAATGACAATCCCATCAACCGCTTCGTTGAATACGTCCATAAACATATGCTGACTCAAAAAGCGTTCGTTCTCCACCATTTTTTGTGCTGTAATGTCACGGAAAGTACAAATCTTACTGCCAGAGGCTTCGCTTCGTTGTTCGCACGTAAACTCTACATATTTTACGATGCCATTTTGCAAGCTCATTGTACCTTTATAAGTAAACTTCTGATTTTCTACTAGCTTTGGATAATAATCATTGATGACATCATACGGAAACAACATAAGAAAGTCTTTTAATTGATATGCAATCAGTTCATCATAATGTTTGTCAAATAACTGACTGGCTGCTTCATTAACATGCTGAACGCAAAAATTCTCGTCAAATACAATAATTGCATCTGAAACTGCATTAAAAATGGCACGTAACTGCTTTATTTCTTCGTGTTGGTCTTGTTCAATCGGTAGTTGCCGATGTGGAGCCATGCCACATCCTCCTTTCTAAACTCTTTCTTCCTATCAAAAGACAAAGCTATTTCGACAAATTTCTACTCTCTTTCATAATCTATATAAGTTTGATTTTAATTTCCGACGTGCTTATTTTTAAAAAAATGCGTCCATACTGTTCCTAAGATAATCATAAGGGAGTAGATGGATGATGAAAGTTCTACGTATTCCAAATGACCATGGATGGACACCTGCTGACTTACGTCAATACGAAAAAACCATTCAAAACGTGAAAATGAGACAACGCGTCGTGACGATTCGGCTCATCATGGAACGCTATACAGGAAAAGAAGTATCTCAGCTTTTGAATCTTCACCGTG
>NZ_JBXDLD010000112.1:0-3079 GCF_056820425.1 Priestia sp. KCTC 13724
TTTAAAAATGAGAACATGAAAATTGGGTCCTTGTATGTTTCTTTAGATAGGTTTTATGAAATTGATTCATATAGAAAATAAAGTCAAAGGGTAACACGCTATTTTACAGCGTGCTCTTTGTAAATCATACCAAGTAAAGGCTGTTGTTAGAATAGAAGAGTAATCTCATCGAGTTTTTCCCTATCCAAAAGCCTCGTGATTGAAATGAAAGGTGCGCCACTCCAGCAGGATTAGCGGGCCAGATGAGACCCCGCAGTTTACGAGGAGGCTCAGCGCTCGCCCTGCGGAAAGGAAGCAATCTGAAATGGAAATCACGCTAGGCAGAGAACAAGTGCTTCCCCCTCTAAAAACAAGTTAAATCTGATATAACTAAATATAATAGCTAACGATAAAAAAACGATATTTTAACGAACTTCCGAAAGAAGTCTCCCTCTTCAAGCGTGTGAAGGGCGTAGCCCAACGGTAAGGGGGAGATGAATTTCGGTTGGGCGACAGCCCAAAGGCTTTTCCTTTTGCCTTTATGCTGAATATGTTATAATCAGTCTTATAAAGCATAAGGATTGATATAACAATGAATTTAGACAGTAATAACCATTCAGTGTTCTTGATGTATTATCATCTTGTATTAGTGGTTAAGTATCGAAGGAAAGTAATAGATGACACCATTTCAGACTATGCCAAAGATAAATTTGTGTCTTTGAGCGAAAAATATAATATCACATTGCTTGAATGGAACCACGATAATGACCATGTTCATATTTTGTTCAAAGCACAACCCAACAGTGAATTATCGAAATTCATCAATGCCTATAAAAGTGCGAGTTCGAGACTCATCAAGAAAGATTTTCCTCATGTTCGTAAAAAGTTATGGAAAGAAATGTTTTGGTCAAGAAGTTTTTGTTTGTTGACGACTGGTGGTTCACCTATTGAAGTAGTTAAAAAATATATTGAAAATCAAGGGATAAAGTGAGGTGATTTGATATGGCTAAACAAAATAAAGCATACAAGTTCAGAATATATCCAACAGACGAACAGGCTTTGATTATGCGCAAAACTTTCGGTTGTGTTCGTTTTGTCTACAACAAAATGTTAGCAGAAAGAATAGAAACGTATGAAAGTCTAAAAGACGATAAAGAAGCATTGAAGAAGGTAAAACACCCCACTCCTGCAAAATATAAAAAGGAATTTGAATGGCTAAGGGAAGTAGACTCATTAGCGTTAGCAAACGCACAGCTAAATTTGGATAAAGCTTATAAAGCCTTTTTCAAAGGAAATGCTAAGTTCCCAAAGTTCAAAAGTAAACGACACAAACAAAGCTACACAACCAATGTTGTTAATGGAAACATTCAATTGTTGGATGGTCATATAAAATTACCTAAATTGAAAATGGTCAAAATCAAACAACATAGAAAGATACCATCAGAATACAAAATTAAATCTTGTACATTATCTATGACTTCAGCAGGAAAATATTATATCTCTATTCTGACAGAGTATGAGTTGGAGATTAAAAACAAGGAAATCGAAAACGTAGTTGGGTTAGATTTTGCGATGGATGGTTTGTTTGTTGATAGTGAGGGTGAGAAAGCCAATTACCCGAAGTTTTATCGACAAATGCTTAATAAATTAGCAAAAGAACAACGGAAACTTTCTCGAAAGAAAAAAGGTTCTTCGAATTGGCACAAACAACGCGTTCGAGTTGCCAAAATTCAAGAGAAAGTTGCAAATCAACGAAAAAACTTCCTTCACAACAAATCAAAAGAATTGGTCACAACTTATGATGCCGTCATCATTGAGGATTTGAATATGAAAGGTATGTCACAAACACTTAAATTCGGTAAAAGTGTTGCGGATAATGGATGGGGAATGTTCACGTCTTTCTTACAGTACAAATTAAAAGAACAAGGGAAACAATTTGTCAAAATCGACAAATGGTTCCCATCTACCCAAACTTGTTCGAATTGTGGAAATACCCAACCAATGCCTATGAACATTCGAACTTACGCTTGTTCGTGTGGTCTAAATCTCGATAGAGATTATAATTCAGCACTAAATATCAAAAAAGAAGGCATCCGCTTATTAGCAAGTGCCTAATGAACATATAAACTCTTGGAACAAGAGGGTTAGCTTGGTCCATTTCGTCAGCTACCAAAAGTGGCGATTACCCAAGAAGCCCCCACTTCAAGCAACCCGTAAGGGTGGTAAGTGGTGGGAGTAGTTCACCTATGGCTATAAATATCATATAGTTAAGGTAACAAAGAATTAATCGATTGTAGAGGAGGCGACAAGATGTTTTGGAAAAAAGATGAACCCGTAGCTGTTCATAGTGTACTTTTTTACGGTTTGCTGAGTAAAAAGCAACGAGCAATCCTCAAAGAAATTGAAAAAGTTACTGCCCCTGAAGAATGGAACGGTTTAAAAGGCGTTTATTGCCTCGGCAGTGTTAAGGTACAAGGAAGAGACGTATTAGGCGTTTATTACGGACAATTTCCAAAGCAAACCTCTTCAAAAAAGCAAGCTCTACAATTTGAAATTAACTATAAAAAATATACAGTGACAGAGTGTCCTATTGTCTTTGTTGACACCATGAAAAACAAAAAAGCTCATCAGTTCGCTTTCATCGTTCTTCATGAACTAGGTCATCACGTAGATCGAACTCAAAACCAAGCTGTATTAAGAGAAGGAAACAAACAGCAAGAACTATTTGCAAACACATATGCAATTGAACGTTTTTTACAAATGGAAGGAATGGAATCCAAGCAGCTTCACAATATTCCTTACCTTCAAGAAGCGATTCAGGAATACCAACAATCGCACTATCCATTCTGTCCTCCGCTTACTCTTCGTGTTGAATAACGAACCCACCCCTACCTATGTTTTAAAAGCCATGAACAAAAAGGATTTAATTATATAAAAAGTTTTAAAAGTATTTATATGACGAATTATTTACAGCGAACCGAATCTTAAATTATGATTATTTTAAGAAAAAACAGAAAATTAGGGTTCTGTAGTAAGCCCGTAATCAAACAACGCATATAAAACATCAGGCACCTCCGGTACGATAAATGTATCAATCAAA
>NZ_JBXDLD010000113.1:0-4377 GCF_056820425.1 Priestia sp. KCTC 13724
CATTGGTAAGTGTTACCCTTATACTTCAACAGAGAGTAATCGTAATCCTTTAATTCAACTTATATAGATGTAATCTTGCCTTCTATTTTCGTGTGATAGTTAGCTACCACACGAAAATAGAATTAACCGTAAAGAATATATGATCTATTACTATAGGCAAATGCTAACGCATTCTTCTAGTTATACAAATAGACATTTTACAATGGACTGATGCTTTCAATCATTGTTCCTTGCGAGGTTTTTACTCCTGTCAGTAACACTTTTGTACCAGGAGCAAATTTCTCTTTATGATGTGCCAAATAGTCTGATAGCTTGAACGTTGTTGGCTGATTGTTTACGTAAACTTGAACCGTATTCCAATTCACCATTTCAAAATAATCAGCTTCAATAGATACTGTTTGATCGCCCGTATCAGGACTTACAACTTCTACAATATCACGAATTTGATTTTGTCCATTTGGACTTGCTACATAACGAACAACCAGTGCTGTTCCTGCTTCATACTGGCGAATCTCGTTTTGTAAATCGATGTCGCTTTTAACATGAAACGCTTTTATCTGTCCTTGAACGTCAAGTTCAATACAATGAGCATCGACTAAACCAGTTACAACTCCAAGAACTTCTAAAATTTGCTCCTGCCTTACGTTATTTTCAACAGGTATTGACGAATTACTTTGTTCTTGCTGCACAGGCGCCACTTTTTCTTCTTGTAAGGATTCTTGCTCTTCCTGAATTGGAGCACTTTGATCCTCTTCTAAAGCTTCTTCTTCTTTAGACTCCACTTTTTGAACAGGTGCTGGCTCTTTCTCTACTTGTAAAGCGGCTTCCTCTTGAATTGGTGGCTCTTCAACTGGCACTATACTCTCTTCAAATTCTGTTTGTAGCTCTTCTGTTGGTAACTCTTGTATGGGTGTTTGTACGTTCATTTCTTCTTCTACGGGCGAAGGTACAGGCTCTTGTTCCTGATAGCTTAACGGTACTGGTACTACTTTTACTGCAGGCTCCACTGGATCTTGCTTAATTGTGACTTCTTTCACTGTATCTTGTTCTTTTGCACTAGACGCGGCAGTGATTTCTTGTGCTAGCACCTGCTCGTCCGGCTTAGGAGAATGGACTACCCTTTGCTCTAGTGGTTGGTTTGCTTGATTATAAGAAAATGGTATCTCCTTTTCTGGCAGGTTTACTACCTTTTTAGGGTTCATGCTAGGCTTCTGATCTTGAGCACTTTTTTGTACTTGTGCGACTGTTGCCTCTGTCTGTTCGCTGTTTAACGCGTTTGAGACGCTGCATCCAGTAATTGTTGTTACAATGGCTAACCCTGTTCCACCAATTTTGATAAGCTTCTTTCTCTCTTTTGCTTTTTCCTTAGAAAATTTTTCAACTCTTGTAATTCTATCCATTTAATTACAACCTTTCATTAATTTTCTGCTTTTTTAATTTATATTAGATTGAGAATTATGAATAGAGCGAAAGAGAAATACAGTTCTAAGGATTTAATGTTTTTCTAAAGATTAGTTATTAATCCCCAAAAACCGACAAAGTTCTACAAGTATCATTGAACTATAAAAAGGGAATTTATGAGAAACTAAGAACAAACGCGGTTACCCTAGCTGAACTTTCCTCTTACAAGAAAACAAACAAAAAAACTAGAAGCCAATCGCTTCTAGTTCATTTTTGATGATACTTTTCAATTACTTTATGAAGCTCTTCTAAATAAATTCGAGCCATGCGACTAAGCTGAGTTTTATTGTGAACGACCCATCCCACTCTAATAAACTCACCTTCATCAAGCGGCACCGATACAATATTTGAGCCGTTTAAGTCTTCACTTAAAATACCCGTTGAAATGGTGTAGCCGTTTAAGCCAATAAGCAAATTAAATAACGTTGCTCGATCACTGACTTGAATGCTTTGTTTACTTGGAATCGTGCTGAAAATTTCTTCAGCATAATAAAACGAGTTAAATTCTCCTTGTTCAAAGCTCAACCGTGGGTATTTTTCTAAATCTTTAAGCGTAACGGATTTCTTTTTAGCAAGCTGATTTTGGGCACTCACAAAGATATGAGGGGTAGCTTGAAACAGTTCATGAAACTCCAACCCTTGTTCTTTCAAAAGCTGCAGCATCACTTTTTCATTAAACGAGCTAACGTATAAAATACCGATTTCGCTTTTTAAACTCTTTACATCTTCAATAATTTCATAGGTTCTCGTTTCTCTCATCGTAAACTGGTATTTTTCTTGCCCGTACTTTTTAATCATATCCACAAACGCATTGACGGCGAACGCATAGTGCTGAGTAGAAATTGAAAGTAGCTGTGGAGAAGGCGCTGCATTTAAATACCGGTGTTCTAACAGCTCTGCTTGTTCAACAACCTGCCTTGCATACCCGAGAAACTCGGCTCCGTCTGA
The DNA here is from genome assembly GCF_056820425.1 of Priestia sp. KCTC 13724. NCBI lineage: Bacteria > Bacillati > Bacillota > Bacilli > Caryophanales > Bacillaceae > Priestia > Priestia sp. KCTC 13724. Next base: position 2,410 of record NZ_JBXDLD010000113.1, read on the forward strand.
GGAAAGCGCAATACCTGTTGAAGTACGGGTGAAAATCGTAATTCCAATTTCTTTCTCTAACTCTTTCACTGCTTTTGACAAGCTTGGCTGTGAGATGTAAAGCCTGCGCGCTGCTTCATTAATTGATCCACATCTCACAACCTCAATCACGTATTTTAGCTGCTGTAATTTCATAATTAAATAAATGGGACCCCTTTTGATTCGAAATTTTCTGTACAATATTCGTTTGTATTTTAACTTCAAATGGTTAAAAGTTCAAATCATTGTTCGTTTTTTATTTGTTATATCTTTTAGCTATACCAATTAATGCATTTTATCAGTTACACTATACCTCTTTAGTCATGGTAGGATACATACAATAAAACAAATTGTTGGGCTTTCTAAGGATGTTTAGAAGTAACTTAAAATACAAGAATTTCAGGAGGAATCTCATGCGCGTTGTTCAAACTTCTCAGGTCATTGCTGAAAGTACGTTTAATAAGTTTCATTTGCTCGTGTTTCTATGGTGTTTTTATGCCATTGCGTTTGACGGTTTTGATATTGCACTTTATGGAATAGGTTTACCGCTTATGATGGAGGATTACGGACTAAGCGTCGTGGAAGCAGGAGCAATCGGCAGCTATACGCTTGTTGGTATGATGCTCGGCTCTTTCTTACTCGGTTCTCTTGCAGACGTAATTGGTCGAAAAAAAATTCTAGCGATTTGCATGGCTATATTCAGCATTTTTTCTCTTTTAGCAGGTCTTGCACCAAACCCGCTTACCTTTACCATTATGAGGTTTATCGCAGCGCTAGGAATGGGCGGACTAATGCCCGCTGTCATTGCAGTGATGACCGAATACTCTCCTAAGAAAAATCGCGCTCTCACCGTTGCTACGATGTACTGCGGCTACTCAATTGGAGCAATACTAGCTTCTCTTATAGGGATGTATTTAATGGAAAACTTAGGTTGGCGTTTTTTATATTGGCTAGGAGTTATTCCACTGCTCACCTTGCCTTTATTTTTAAAACAGTTTCCAGAGTCGCTATCGTTTCACATTCTGCGAAACCAAGGTGACAAGATTGCGGATATTCTTAATAAAGTTAATCCGAAAGGAAATTACCAAGCAACCGATGATTTTGAATACGAGATCGTGAAGGAGAAAGCAAAAGGGGTTCCTGTTAAAAAGTTGTTTTCTGACAAGCGAGGTATTAGCACAGTATCCTTTTGGCTTATTGTCTCTAGCTGCCTCCTTATGATTTACGGTTTAAACACATGGCTACCTAAAATTATGCAAGGTGCCGGTTATGGTATTACGTCAAGCCTGTCCTTTAGTCTTGTTTTAGGAGTAGGCCAAATCGGAGGCTCTTTATTAGGCGGATATTTCGTTGATCGCATCGGTCATCGAAAAGTTCTTTTATACATGTTTTTACTAGGTTCACTTTGTTTTATCTCGCTAAGCGTCACAACTCATCAGCTTTTATTATACGTTTTAATTGCGATTAGCGGTGCGTGCACAGCTGGAACTCAAAACTTAGTAAACCCTTATGTTTCAGGGTTCTACCCACCAGAAATTCGCACCACTGGATTAAGTGTAACAGTAGGGATCGGTCGAGTAGGTTCTATTTTGGCTCCTGTGATTATTGGTTTCTTATTAACAACCAACTTAGCTCCTCAGCAAGCATTCATGGCTTTTGCCGTTCCTAGTATCATCGGTTGTATCGCTCTTTTATTTGTTCAAGAGCGCCATGGACATACAGAAGAAAGAACAACAGCACCCGTGCATTTTAAAGCATCAAAGATTTCAAGCTAAATAGCGTATAGTAAGAAGCGAAGGAAAAGCGCGAAGGTTAAAGCTCACGGTACGTCTATTGGAGTGACAGTAGAGATGGTTCCTTATCTTAAACCGATAAAATAAGAAAAAGGGGCTGTCTAATAAGTCCCTCTAAATAAAACAGGTGGAGAAAAACGCAATGTTTTTCTCCACC
>NZ_JBXDLD010000114.1:0-717 GCF_056820425.1 Priestia sp. KCTC 13724
AGGCGGCTTTTAATTCCCATTATGGAACGGTTGGTTTCCATCCATTAGTTGCCTTTGATGGCGTAACAGACGATTTTCTTAAAGCTAAACTACGTCCTGGAAATGTGTATACCTCTACTGGTGTAGTAGAATTCATACAACCACTGATTGAACATTATAATGATAAATTCCCAGCGACTACATTGTTTGTTCGTGGAGACAGTGGCTTTGCTGTTCCTGCATTATATGATTTGTGCGACAAAGAATCGGTTTACTTTGTCATCCGCCTAAAATCTAATGCTAATCTACAGAGGATTGCAGAAGAACTCCATCCTTCATCAATGCCATCTGATGTTACAAAAACTGAATGCTACTTTGAAGAAACTATTTATCAAGCGAAATCATGGGCCAAACCAAGAAAAGTAATTGTTAAATCTGTACGCCCAGCGAATGAACTGTTTTTTATCCATTCGTTCTTTGTAACCAATTTAGTAGATGCCTTTTCTCCAAAGGACATCGTCCTTGCTTATCAAAAAAGGGGGACGATGGAGAACTACATCAAAGAAGCCAAAAATGGGTTCAATTTAGATAGAATGAATAGCCACGCATTCCAAGTGAATGAAGTAAAGATGTTGGTAAGTCTTCTAGCCTATAACTTAACAAATTGGTTGCGGACCCTTTCCTTTCCAAAAGAACAAAAGAACATGCAAATAGAGACCATACGTACTAGGATCATTA
>NZ_JBXDLD010000115.1:0-47144 GCF_056820425.1 Priestia sp. KCTC 13724
AAATTCAGTTAGCTGGCCGTTCGTCGTGCGTACCGTGAAGGTGCGCTATTTTTTATATTTCGGGCTTACTTTGTTTTTTTCTCAATAGCTTTTTAGACATGATAATTAGTCATGTTATAAAGCTGATTCTGTTTCAATTTATAAATGGTTATTTCCTTTTTTTATATCTAACATACTCTATTATGTGTGTTATGTAAAAAAAGCATTCTTCGCGCACTTTCAAACAACGTATATTTAGTGATTTTCTGTTCATAATATCCCACACCGTAAAAAATATAATATGTAAACGTCTCAAATTGATGACCATTATCTATATAAGCTGATGTCAATGAATAATATGTCCTTATAATATAGATGATTAATGTCTAGATAATTATTTAGTGTATATGAATTACTTTGTTATACAAGAGGAACTTTACATAATAAAAGGAGTATTGGCAATGGACTCAATGACTTTTGTTTTATTTGGAGCTACAGGAGATTTAGCTAAAAGAAAAATAATACCCGCGTTATATAATTTATTTTTAAATAAGAAAATGCCTCAGCCAATTTCTATTGTTGGATCGGGTAGAGAAGAGATGTCTGATACGGATTTTCAAAACCTAGTAAGAGAGTCAGTGGAAACTTTTTCTCGACGAAAGGTAGACAATCGTTCAAGCATGGAAGATTTTATAGGTTATTTCAGTTATATTAGCTTGGATGCAACAGCACCAGAAGATTATAAAGATGTATTAAATCATGTTCAACAACGTGAAAAAGAATTAGGAATTCCAGAAAATCGAATATTTTACCTATCAGTAGCACCAGATTTTTTTGATTCTATCGCATTAAACATTAAAGAGAGCGGGCTAGGTTCTACAAAAGGTTGGAAGCGCCTGATAATCGAAAAGCCATTTGGACATGATTTAAAATCTGCGCAAGATTTAAACCTAAAATTAAGTCAAGCATTTAAAGAAGATGAAATTTACCGTATTGATCACTATCTTGGAAAATCTATGGTTCAAAACTTAGAAGCTTTAGAATTTGCAAATCCTATACTTCAATCACTATGGAATAACGAACACATTGCTAATGTCCAAATTACGGCAAGTGAAACGGTAGGGGTAGAAGAAAGAGCTGGTTATTATGACCAAGCAGGTGCAATTCGAGATATGGTTCAAAATCATATGTTGCAACTCGTAATGATGACGGCTATGCACCTACCAAAAAGAATTAATTCAGAAGAGATTCGTAATGAAAAGAAAAAAGTAATGGAATCACTTCGCCTCATAAAGAAAGAGGAAGTAGGTATGCACGTTATTCGTGGTCAGTATAGTGCTGGAGAAGTTCAAGAACAGTCTGTAGTTGGATATAAAGAAGAACCTGGTATTGACACGTCTTCACAAACTGATACATTTGTAGCTGCTAGATTGTGGATTGATAATCCATTTTGGACTGAAGTCCCTTTTTATATTCGCACAGGAAAAAGAATGAAAAATAAGTCTACTCGCATTGTGATTGAATTTAAAAACTCGTTAAAATATTTGCATGTTACTGAAAAAAGAAACCTGGCTCCTAATTTGCTAATTATTGAAATTAATCCGCATGAACAGGTCTCCATACAACTTAACAGTAAAAATCCATTAAATAACGGAGAAATTGAACCTGTAAGAGTAAACTTTTCATTGGATCAAAAGGACGTACCTGAAGCCTATGAACGGTTAATCTTTGATGCTTTCTGTGGAGATCCTACTTTCTTTGCTCACTGGGATGAGGTGGAGATGTCTTGGAAATGGGTACAGCCAATCCTAGAAGCTTTTGCTGAAAACCTTTTACCTCTTTATTCTTATAAATCAGGTTCTTATGGGCCTGAGGAAGCGAATCGTTTACTGAGTGCAAACGGATTTAAATGGTGGTTAGATAAGGATCTCTTTCCAACTTTAGAAGGGTGAGACCTTTAAAAAAGCGTCTATTATTTGAAATAAGAATCTCCCTGGGATGGGAATGATAAGGACCATAGGAGAAAATAATATCTAGTGACATGTTTCGAGCGTTAGATCAGAGGTCAATCATTTGAATTTACCACAGAAAACGTTGTTCAACTTACTAAAAATGTATTACATGGTTAAATTAAGAGATATTAGGGGAAAGAAAGTAAACAAGCTTATGCTCTATTGTCTTGTAGCTAAAAAAAGATTTGATGGAGGAATACAACTATGAAATTTTTTATTGATACAGCAAACATTGAAGATATTAAAAAAGCATATAAAGTAGGCGTTTTAAACCCATCTTTAGTGGCAAAAGAAGGCGTAAAGTTCGAAGATCGCATTGAAGAAATTCTAAAAATAGTACCTGAAGTAGAATCAGTTTCAGCAGAAGTAACACCGGATGCTGAAACTGCAGAAGAAATGATTGCACAGGCAGAAGAATTAATTAAAATTAACGGCGGAGATAAAAATATTACAATCAAACTTCCAATGACAATCCCTGGCCTGGAAGCAACACGTTACCTTTCAAAAAAAGGCGTGAAAACAAATGTAACACTCATCTTTACCGTGAACCAGGCACTTCTAGCAGCGCGTGCAGGTGCTACTTATGTATCTCCATTCTTAGGACGTTTAGATGATATTTCAGAAGACGGTGTCCACCTTGTATCAAAAATTGCAGAGCTGTTCCGCGTACAAAACATTGATTCGCAAATTATTGCGGCTTCTGTCAGACATCCAGATCATGTGACGCGTGTAGCGCTTGCTGGAGCTCATATTGCAACAATTCCTTATGCTGTCATTGAACAACTAGTGAAACATCCTTTAACTGAGCAGGGAATTGAAAAGTTTGCAGCTGATTGGAAAAACGCTGTTAAGAGCTAATTTCTCTACCTAAAACGATTTATTTAATGGAAGGAACGTTAGCTGTTTAAGAATTGTTAACGTTCCTTCTCGTTATAAGGATATTAATACGACTAAGGGGTTAATTAGTATGGATTTATTAAGTAGTAAAGTAATTAAGACTGCCCGTGGTTTGGAACTATATATAGATTCAGTAGAGAATATCACGATTAAAGGGATTCATATTCCAACTACATCTAAGCCATATTATGGGGTTAAATTTGAAATTGATTATTTTTTATTAGAAGAACATAAATATTATGACCTGCAACAAAATTATTTCTGCCTTGTTATGAGTGAAAACTTTCAGTCAATCAAGTTAGAGGAACCAGAGATGCAAAGTTTATTTGGTGTTAAAAATGAAGAGGAATTTAAAGCAACCAAACAGCTCTTAAGTGACTGGTTAATTAAAACAAATGCTTATAGAGAAGCAATTCTTCAATCTCTTAATGAACATAAAGAGCATGGTACAAAAGAAGGAAATGAAGATACTAAAAAAACAATTACATTCTTAAAGGAGTATTAGAACTGAAAACAATAGACATAGAGCAAGCGCCTATCTAAAGAACGGTTTATTATTTTCACTATCCGGTATAGTAAAGAAGCTCCAGAACTAATTTAATCGTTCTGGGGCTTCCTTGGAGTTAGTATAGTTTCATGGACACCATTTAATTAAAATACCTTTAAGCTTTATGAAGCCTGTATTACACATAGCTAAAAACAGATAATTGCGGTGATTACCTGGATATGAGATGAATAATACATAGGTTACGCTAATCAAATTTCTTTATCTTAATTATCACCCAATAAGAGGAGCAAATAAATGTCTAGTTCTAAAAGACAAATGATGGACGCTGCTTTAGCTCAACATTATAAAAGAGAAGGTGGTTCAAACGGGATAGAGCTGAAACAAATTGAAAACCTTTAGTCCTAATTTGAAATAACTTCGTCCAGAAAAGATTTACCTCGAAAGGAATCTTTTCTGGACAAGTACAGTATTAACAAAAACTTATAGATTAATAGGTTTTAGATGTCGCAATTGCTTGTTCAAGGCTAGAGACAATTGAGATTTTACTGAAATCAATCCCGATTTGAATAGCAGTTTGTGCAATTTCAGGTCGAATACCTGATAATGTAGCTTTTACACCTATTAAGCTTAATGATTCAATTAATTGAAAGATTTGATGAGCCACCATTGTATCAATAATGACTACTCCGGATAAATCAAGCAAAAGGTGACGAATCCCCTTATCTACACATTGATTTAAAGTGTTCTCAAGAATAAACCTAGCGCGGTCTGTGTCAATCTCACCTACAATAGGAAGTAAGGCTAAGCTTGAACTTAATGAGATGATAGGTGAGCTCAGTTCTATAATCAGTTCTTGCTGAGCCTTCAATCGTAGCTGAGAATGCGCATGGTATTCTCTAGTGAATACAGTCATGACGTAATTAAAGTTTTTAATCACAACACGATTCCACCTATTGATTGTTTCTTGTGAATACGTTTCACTACTTGTCCGAACAAATTCTTCAATTAAATCCAAATACTGATTTTGCGTAACGAAAAACTCATGTAAAATGACGTCGATTGGCGTGTTTAAATGTTCTTCATCTTTTGAAATTGAATTAATCCATTCATCGAAGTGAATGGAAAACTGTTCACTTGACTCGTTATTATCAAAGACTTTACAAAATCGAACATGAAATTCATGGTTTTGCTGTTTTACTTTATCAATTACGAGTGGATCATTTGAAGCATATACACCTAATGAATTTTCTTTGTCTAATGATTCATACCAGTTTTCAGTCAAAGACCATGTGCGTTCAACTAAAAAATGATATAATTTGTGATTTCTATGCATCGTTTATTATCTCCTTATACAAGTGATGGCCATCATCGATCTTTCATGTTGTAAACAGTAAAGTCGTTATTATCTTATAAAGAAAAAAGCCCTGGATTTAAAGGGCTTTTTCTGCTCTTAAATTATTGTGCATGCAGTTTTCACTTTATTAAATTTAAAATAGACTGCTTTGTGCTTGTTTATCTTAACATATTAATATAGAGAAAAATACCTTTTTTAGTGTATATATGCTCACAAGGAGTATTTTGCTAACAGCAGTTAACTTAGCTTGAAGGGGGGATAGTATAGCTTTACAGACAAGCATTCAAAGCGTAGAATGACTCTAACGAATAGACAATTTACTATTTTAAGAATCTTAAAATGTGGGTTGATCTTATATAAGGGAGCGTCCACAATTGAAAAATCAGTTTTCTCAATTAATAGAGAACAACGAAAGCGTTCATATTTATTATAATATTAACGATAAAAGAAATTACTTGGACAATCTAGTGTCGTATATTGTTTCAGGTGTAGAACAAGAAAGACATACGTTAGTAATTGAAAGTGAAAGATTAATTCCGCTCATTTTTAAAAAGTTAGAGGGAATGCTAACTAAGGAACAATTAACATATATACACATTCTACGTTTCTTTTTGTTGGCTTATGCTGCAGTCTATTTGACGTTTTGTTTCGGTCAATTCTTTCGTTGAGATCCGCTTCTAGCTCCACAAAATATATCGTACCGCATTTTGATTCAAAAATGTCGCATACTTCTTTAACAAAATCCCAATCGCTTTGCATATCAAACGCCCATACATAAGTGAAAATTATACCTTCTGCGTCACTTTTTGCAACAGCTTCAAAGATTTCTTTACGGAACAAATCTACTAATCTCCACATTTCTTCGTTGAATTGAAACAAAGGAGCAAGAAGCTCAACGCCTGTGGGCCGAATATGAGAACGAACTTCATCTAGTTTCTCCTTTCTGCCGTAAGCTTACTAGATTATCATTATATACATTTGGTGAATTTTATCACAAATAAACAAACAGCGGAAGAAGAGATTCCAACAACTAACAATTTACCGTAGAGGTGCGGAATTGCACCAACTCCAATCAAGAATGATAGCATAGCTTCTTCATAACCACGGCTTCTGCTTATCTCAAAAAAGCATTAAAAAAGGATGAAGGTAATACAATACCCTCATCCTTGGATTTATATTTCTGCTGAACATCTTGAAAACAAAACAATTTCATGATAAATTAGTATAGATGCGTATCTATATTTGTTATCGATTATAATTTTCCCTACTATAATTATAATATAGAAATGATGCGCTAGTCAACTATTTTTTAAGGGGTGTTTGCGATGGGTTCGGAACTTCAGCAGGAACAAAAGCGCGTAGACGACGTTACGGAAAGAATTAATGAAGAAATAAATAAGCTAGAAGAAGAGACGACAAAGCGTAAAGAAGAAGTCATTCATATTCGCAAGCACTTTTGGGATGAGGTTAAGGTAAATACGGATACGTTTGATGATTACCTTGAAACGATTATTGGGTTACGTCAGGAAGCTCAGGCACTATCAGTAACTCAAAGTACACATAAACATTCCTCTAAGCGATTATCCACGTTGCATCGGATGAAAGAACTTCCTTATTTCGGTCGTATTGATTTTACAGAAGAAGGAGATTCAGCTCCTGAAAGCATTTATATTGGAATTGCTGCTCTTAATGACCAAACCGGAGATGATTTTTTGGTTTACGATTGGCGAGCGCCTGTTTCCAGCGTCTATTATGATTATCAGCCTGGGCCGGCTCATTATATGACTCCAGGCGGTATGATTCAAGGTGTGCTTGAAAAGAAATGGCAGTACCTTATTCGTAACGGGGTGATTCAGTCCATGTTTGATACAAGTTTGACGATTGGAGATGAAATCTTACAGCAGGTTTTAGGTAAAGGTACAGATAAGCAAATGCATAGTATCGTTGCGACAATTCAAAAAGAACAAAATAAAATCATTCGCCACGATAAAGGACGATTATTGATTGTTCACGGGACAGCTGGAAGCGGAAAAACCTCGGCAGCTCTGCAGCGAATTGCGTATTTATTGTATAAATACCGAGACCACATCAATGCGGATCAAATTATTCTGTTTTCACCTAACTCTATGTTCAGTAGCTATGTTTCAAACGTACTACCAGAGCTTGGAGAAGAAAATATGCAGCAAGTGACGTTTCAAGAGTATTTAGACCACCGCTTAAGTAAAGCATTTCAAGTAGAAACGCCGTATGAACAGTTAGAATATGTTTTAACAGCTAAAAAGACATCTTTCTATCAAGCGAGGCTTGCAGGCATACGTTTCAAAGCATCTACACGCTTTTTTGAAGCTGTTCAAACTTACAGAAAGTCGCTTGAATCAGAAGGAATGCTGTTTAACGACGCGGTGTTTAGAGGAAAAGCTGTTGTAACAGCAGGAGAAATAGTAGAACGATTTTACAACTTTGATACCTCTCTCCGTTTTCATAACCGACTTGAAAAGTTACGAGATTGGTTATTGAAGAAGTTAGCTGACTTTCAAAAAACAGAAAGTAAAAAGCCGTGGGTTCAAGACGAAATTGAGCTTCTAAGCAATGAAGACTATCATAAAGCACATGCGTATTTAGCTAAAAAACGCGGGTTTAAGAGAGAAGACACCGCTGATTATGATATGGAGCCACAAGCGCTTGCAAGGCTGATTGTGCGTCAAAAGCTAAAACCGCTTCGAAGCAAAATTAAAGAGCTACAGTTTATTGATTTTATTGGCATATACAAACAACTTTTCACAAATTCTCTTGAAATAACGAAACACTTAAAAGGCAAGGTGCCTGATGACTGGTCTGACATTTGCGGAATTACAGTCGATGCATTAGAGAAAGATAAGCTTTTTTATGAAGATGCTACGCCATTTTTACTTTTAAAAGAAATTATTGAAGGCTTTCAAATAAATAGCGCTATTAAGCATATCGTCATTGATGAAGCGCAGGACTATTCTCCGTTTCAGTTTGAGTTTTTGAAGCGTTTATTTCCAGCTGCACGAATGACGGTACTTGGTGATTTCAACCAGGCTATTTTTGCTCATGCAGATGAAAATACCGATTTTAAGATGTTAACGCACCTCTACGGCGTAGAACAAACGGAACTGATCAACATTACGAGAAGTTATCGATCCACAAAACCCATCATTGAATTGACAAGAAGGCTTGTGCCTAACGGAGAAGGCATTGTTCCGTTTGAGCGTGAAGGGAAACGCCCTGCTCTTACACAGCTGCCAGATTATGATGAACTCCACCAAGCAATTGCGTCAAAGGTTGATGAATTCAAGAGTGAGGGTTATCACAGTATTGCGATTATCTGCAAGTCTGCAGAAGAAAGCGCATCTGCGTACTTATCTTTAGCTAGCATTAAAGATCTGAAGTTGTTAAAAAGCAACTCTCTTGAGTATGAGCAAGGAGTAGTAGTGGTTCCTGCGTACTTATCAAAAGGAATTGAATTTGATGCCGTTATCATCTACAACGCATCAGAGAAAGTCTACGCTGAAGAAAGTTTACGCCGTACTTTTTACACAGCTTGCACAAGAGTCATGCATGATCTTCACCTATACAGCGTAGGGAAAGCAAGTCCGTTTTTAGACAAAGCCCTTCTTGAAAGAGCGCTTGACGCTTAGGGCAATAAAAGATATTTACTTCTTCTAAATATTGGGTTATGATGGAATTATCATGGAGATATATGGAAGGAGCATAATGCAGATGGCTGGCATTCAATAATGGTTAATTAACAAAATGAATAGACAAATTCCCTTTTTTTACGAAAGGGTTGTTTTTCATTGTTACCATTATAGGATACGCCTAAGCTTATGTATGAGAAGACAAAAGAGCGGGTGCCTATTAGCATCTGCTTTTTTTGTTAGTCCATATCTCCAATCGTACGTTGGTTGGCGCGTCCGCAAGGAGATGCAAATATGTCTAAATTAACAAACAAAATTGCTGTTATAACAGGAGCAAGTCGAAGCAAAGGGATAGGCTCAGCCATTTGTATAGAGCTAGCCAAAGTGGGGGCAGATATCTTCTTTACTCACTGGTCTCCTTATGATCGACAAATGGACTATTTTGAAGAAGAAGATACAAGTTGGTCAAAAGAGTTAGTAACCGAAATTAAAAAATATGGCGTAAGATGCGAAGCGCTGGCACTTGATTTATCTAAACCTGATGCACCAGCACAGCTTCTTGAAGAAGTTCAAAAGCGACTTGGGACACCTTCTATTTTGGTGAATAATGCCACTCATTCCATTGACGTAGACTTCCGGAATCTAAATGCAGAAGTTCTTGATAATCACTATGCAGTGAACGTTCGAGCCACCTGTCTTTTAACCGCTGAATTTGCGCGGCGATTGGATGGCAAACATAGTGGGCGAGTCATTAATATGGTATCCGGACAAGATAAATCACCTGAACCAGGAAACCTTGCATATATCGCAACAAAAGGTGCAGTATCTACATTTACAAAATCAATCGCGATTGAACTTGCTTCTTTAAATATTACGGTAAATGCTGTAGACCCTGGTCCAACCGATACAGGCTGGATGAATGAAGAGTTAAAGCGAACTTTACTACCTCGCTTTCCAATGGGAAGGATTGGCGCGCCTACTGACGCAGCAAAACTTATTGCCTTTCTAGCTAGTAATGACGCAGCGTGGATTACCGGACAAATTATTCACTCTGACGGTGGTTTTTTGTAAATAAATCAATTTTCTTGTCCGCTAACATCAATTTTGGCATTTTTTTCATACTATAGATTGAGGTGAGACTATGCCAAGAGTTCAGTATAAGGATTCAGACGTTGCATTAATGGCTAGAATGATGCGAGCGGAAGCAGAAGGTGAAGGACAGCAAGGAATGTTATACGTTGGAAATGTCATTGTAAACCGAGTAAAAGCGAATTGCCTTGACTTTAAAGGTCTACGAACAATTCCGCAGGTTATTTATCAAGTGCAAGGAGGTAACTATTCCTTTGAAGCTGTTCAAAAAGGGAATGCTTTTTATCAACGAGCAAGAAGTACAGAGAAAAGATTAGCCAAGAAAACGCTTGATTTTTGGCGTGAGTATCCTGCAAAATATGCGCTTTGGTATTTTAACCCATACGGTCCGTGTCCTCCAACTTGGTACGGCCAGCCATTTGCAGGTCAATATAAAAACCACTGCTACTACGAGCCGCAGCCGAATACGTGTGACAGTGTGTATACTGGATCGTAAAGTTAATTTAAAATAAAAAAGAGTTCATCGCCTTTATATTTTAAAGATGAGCTCTTTTTTTGTTTTAAAACCGCAAAAAGTTTTGAGGCGTAACACGATATTTTCTACTACATTAGTATAGCTATGTCCAAGGGGATTTTGAAATCTCGGTACAATATAGAAAAATTTAATATCATTGTTTCGAAATATATACTCTAGACGCTCAAGGTAAATTCCTTCCATGGCTAGCTCAATACCAAAAGTAGCAGCTTGATGCAGGGTAGCGGATTCAATAAAGCCAAAATACGTGGGCTGCTTAATGAGAATATTGCTTTTTCCATTTGGGAAAGGCATTGAGACTAATAGATTAAGAGCTTGCTGAGAGCCAGATACAATAAATAATTTGTCTGGATTGGTAAAAACCTGTAGAGTTTGCAAATAGTTCACAAGCTGAACTCGTAGTGAATAAAGACCTTGCTGTTCAGAATAAGTAAATAGTTCTTCTTTATATAGATCTATCGCTTGGTACTGTTTTGGCGTTTCCTTTACTTACGAGCTGGGCAATGAAAACTCTACCTGTATCTCACGGAGCTGTAGAATTAGCACTTTTACCCTTAGCCACAGCAGGCTTTGCGATCATTAGAGCAAATGAAGCTCCTTCGCTTACGTTTTGGATTTCAAGCTTAATCGGCTCTTTGTCAGTCAGTTTCTAGCCTATGTAGCTTGGTACAGCGGAATGGCGATGGGCGGCATTTTAAAAATAAGTCAAATTCAATATCTACAGCCGTTTCTGATGATTGTTTTTGCAGCGCTCTTTTTGAACGAATCTATTACATTCTTTACAATTGTAACGGCTGTGGTTGTAGTAATAGCAGTCATTGTAGGTAAAAATACTGGAGTCACGAAGAAAAGTTCTGCATCAATCAAACAATCAAGATAGATGCCGTAAATATGTATCGAAAAAAATAGTCTATAGGCTTGTATCCGTTACCAAATCTTCCATTTCTCATAAGCTAATAGAGAAGGGAGAGACAAGTCATATGAAAAAGATTTATCTTGATGCCGGCCATGGCGGCACGGACTCAGGTGCAGTCGGTAATGGCTTATTAGAAAAAAATCTTGTTTTAAAGCTTCAGCAATACATGATTAGCTTTTTAAACGCAAACTTCGCTGATTTTACGCTCCAAACTACGCGTACAACGGATACGTTTTTAAGTTTGTCAGAACGCGCTTCTAAAGCGAATGCTTGGGGAGCCGATGTATTCATGTCTATTCACGTAAACGCTGGTGGTGGTACAGGTTATGAGGATTACATTTACAATGGATCCGTCAGCTCAGCAACTATTAACTATCGCAATCGCGTTCATGAGCAGGTAGTTCCTATATTATCAGCTTACAACCATACAAATCGAGGTAAAAAAGCAGCAAACTTTGCGGTTTTACGCTTAACGAATATGCCAGCTGTTTTAACTGAAATTGCGTTTATTGACACAACGAAGGATGCAAATCTTTTAAAAAATGAAGCTTTCTTACAAGCGATGGCAAATGCATACGCAAGAGGTATTGCAGTGTATTTAAATTTACCAGTTCGCCAATCAACAGTTTATACAATTCAAGCAGGGGATACATTCTATAAAATTGCAACTATGTATAACATTACTGTTGAAGCACTGCAAAATGCCAATCCTGGTGTTAACCCAACTACTCTACAAATTGGGCAACAAATCTATGTTCCTGTGCGCACATATATAGTAAAAGCAGGAGATACACTGTATAAAATCGCAGGGATGTATAACGTAACGGTTCAACAAATTCAAGCAGTAAATCCGGGCATTGACCCATCAGCGCTTCAAATTGGGCAACAAATTAGGATTCCTTCATAAAAAAGTAGAAAAAGGGCTTATCTTTAAGCTCTTTTTCGCTTATAATAGCGCTTTAGAGTAGGTGTTTAGGTTCATTTTTTTTGAATCTCTTTTTATAGACGGAAAAAAATTCTATAATAGACATAAGGAGGAGAGGTATGTACATTGTTTATATTATTGGCACAATCTTAATTCTAGGGTTAATAACGACTTGTATTTACCTTTATCGCCGAAATGTACAAGTCGAAGAGAAGTATGTTACCCAGCTGGAGCTAGCACAAAAGGAAGCGGCTGTTTCCATCGCTGCTTGTGAAGAAGAATACAAACAGAAGAAACAAGCTGATTTAACAGAGAAAGAAGAGCACTACAAAAATATTATCAGAGATTTACGAGAAAAACATACGGCTCAGTTAATTAAATCGACAAAGTATATAAAAAGCTTGGAAGCTTTTTCGAAAAATAAAGGTGAAATTGTTATTCATAAAACGTTAACGACATTACAAACAAACTTAATTCATAAAAATAAGATTACAGCTGATGACATGATTATTATGGGAAACGTTTTTATGCCTTATTACATGAACGAACAGCTATTTATTCGACAAATTGACCACGTTGTTTTAATGAAAACTGGTATTTATTTGATTGAAGTGAAGAACTGGAGCGGAGATATTCTTTATGGTATTCGAAAAGACCAGATTCATGAGCTGTCATTTTTAGTCGATTCACTATCCACTCGGGTAGCACGAACCGAAGAGCAAACCTTTGTATTTACGAAAACAAGTGAAAGTGAGATTAAAGTAATGAGTAAGCCTCATCCTGGAAAAGAAGTCCAGCAACACGCGGCTAGCTTAAAGTCTTACTTGCAAAAATTACGTCGCGATATACCTGTAGTAACACCAATCGTTTATTTTAACGGTGATTATAATACGAGTGTAAAAAACTACTCACAAAACCATTCACTTTGCTTTTCTACTAAAGATGACCTATCTGTCTTTTTCACTGAACAGTTAAAACAACAGCCTATCTATACAACAGAAGACTTAAAGATGTTTAAAGAAACGCTTGAAAAAGCAAGTTATCATTTCATTCATTCCTAGTTGTTAAAACGAACATAGCTTACTAAGGTAAAAGAGTAGTATACGTATTGACTAAAATGGAAAGTAAATACCTAAAATATGTTGTGTAAAAAGTGCTTTTATAAGCACTTTTTTTCATCAAGAAAGGATGGGAACCAATTGAATGTTCGTCAAATTTCAAAAGAAGACACGTGGCAACTTAGGCAAAGCGTAATGTGGCCGGATAAGAATATTGAGTATGTGAAAATAGACAACGATCATGAAGGAATTCATTACGGGCTATTTGATCATAATGAGCTTTGTTCAGTAATTTCACTCTTTGTCCAAGGTGATACAGCTCAGTTTCGTAAATTTGCAACTGATACAAGTCGTCAAGGAAAAGGCTACGGTACGACTTTACTAAATTACGTCATAAATGAAGCGAAAGAGATGAATACAAAAATAATTTGGTGCAACGCCAGAAAGAACAAGACCACCTACTATAAAAGATTTGGTTTAACGCCTTCTAATGATACGTTTCAAAAGGGCGGCGTTGACTATGTTATTATGTCAAGACACCTATAATTTTGTTTGATTTTGAAAAAATATCCTGATATGGTGCTATAATGTAAATATCGATGATTATAGTAAAGCAGGTGAAATGAATGGATCTAGGTTATAAAGACAAAGCCGCGCACCATGCGATGGGCTTTGAATCAAGCTATGACTATTATGATGAGCAGTACAAGATTAACGACAATCCAACTGTTTGGCGCTATATGAACGCAGATCATTTTGAGTCCTTGCTATCTACAAAATCACTATTTTTCACAAAGCCCACTGCGTTTCTAGATCCTCTTTCTACGAATTACATGATGTGGAATATGCGCGATGTTGATAAATCTATGTTTGCAACCACTGAAGATTTAAAAAGCTATCTTGAAAAGGTCTATGAATTTTCTGCATTGTCCTCTTGGCATATAAATGAGCATGAGTCAGCAGGGATGTGGGATTTGTTTTTGAAATCTCAAGATGGCATCGCCATTCGCACGACATACGACCGATTATTAGGAAGTATTAAGGATTTACGCTATAAAGTTTTTGCGCGTAAAGTTCAGTACATTGATTTTGCTAAAAAGCAAGTGAGTGAAAATATCTTTGATACGCTTTTTTATAAGCGAAAATCGTACAGCTATGAAAACGAACTGCGGTTGCTTATTATCGCAAGTCGCATTGATGCATGGAAGAGCCAACAGCTATTTATTAAAGAAGAAATCTATGCTAGCGAATGGCAAGCGCGTATGGACGCTTTAAAAGAAAGATCTTTTGCATTTTCGCATCTGCACGGAAATCTTGTACGCTGTGACCTTGCTCATTTACTTACAGAGGTATACGTATCACCCAAGAGTTCTCCTGCTTTTGTTCAAAAAATAAAAGCGCTATTAAGCGATCACGGCTTAGCTTATAAGGATGTTATTCAGTCTGATTTAGCAAAAGACTATATATATTAACCGTATGAAATCTCTCTCCTCACTCCATTATAAGAATGGAGGTGTAGATGATGAAGCAACCGGTTGTAATCTGTCCAAAATGTCAGTCTGCAAGCGAATTAGGATCTGTGTTAACCGCACAGTCCAATCAAAACGTCATTTATCATTGCTCACAATGTGACTATCAGCTTCGCAACGTATATACGAATAAAGGGTGATGATCTAACAAGAAAAGTCAAGGTGTTGCAACACTTTGACTTTTCTTGTTGTTCGTAGTTCAATAAGTTTTATAATTAAAAAGAAAGGGTACTTCACATGAGAGAACATAAGAGGTGGGTTGACGTCACTAAAGGAGTTTTAGTTATATGAAGCAATACAATTTTACTGAGGGCTCAATCTTAAAGCAGCTCATTTTCTTTTCAACGCCAGTGCTATTAACGAATTTGCTTCAGGTATCTTATCAGTTCATTGATAGTCTATGGGTCGGTAATTTATTAGGGTCTGATGCTTTAGGAGCCATTGCGGTTTCAGGTACCGTTATTTTTACGATCTTATCATTTATTATTGGAATTAATAATGCCAGCTTAACAATTTTATCTCAGCAAAAAGGAAACGATGATAAAGAAGGGCTATCTCGTTATTTAAATGCGTTTGTTGTGATATTATCGGATTTAGCAATCTTACTTGGCGTCATTGGCTTTTTAAACTCAGAGACAATCTTGAAGTTACTGGGCACTCCTGAAACAATGCTTGTCCACGCTACAACATACTTACAAATTAACTTTGTCGGAATTTTATTTTTGTTCGGGTACAACTTTATCGGTACTGTACTACGAGCAGTAGGAGATAGTAAAACCCCGCTGCGGTTTGTGTTTATCTCGGTTATTTTAAATGCTGTGCTTGATCCAATCTTTATCTGGACGTTTGATTTAGGTATTGCAGGAGCTGCGTATGCAACTGTTTTATCTCAGGGCTTTGCATTCATTTACGGCCTCATTTATATTCTTAAAAAGAAGCTTGTACCGTTTTCACGTCCTGCTCTGCCAAAGAGGGAAGAAACAGTGCTTATTTTCAAGCTTGGTATTCCGTCAGGTTTACAAATGACGGTTATTTCAGCTGGTGTTATGGCAATTATGAGCGTCGTTACATCCTTTGGAAACGATGCAGTTGCAGGATTTGGCGCAGCTCAACGCTTAGATAGTATTCTTATGCTTCCAGCGATGGCGCTTGGAACCTCTGTGAGTAGTATGGCAGGGCAAAACATTGGTGCAGGAAAGTGGAGTCGAGTGAATCAAATTGGCCTATATGGAGTTATATATAACTTTGCAATAATGATGCTTGTAGCTGTGGTTATCTTTTTCTTAGCAGAGTGGGCGACTCGTCTATTTATTGAAGACGAAGGAGCCGTGGCGTTTGGTACACATTACTTAAAGGTTGTCGCTTTCTTTTATCCGTTTCTTGGTATTAACTTCATTCTAAATGGAGTTGTAAGAGCATCAGGAGCGATGTTTGCGATTCTTGTGTTAAATATTGTTTCTTTTTGGGTACTGCGTTATCCACTCACTTATTTATTCGCTAAGTGGCTAGGTGAAACGGGCATCGGACTTGGCATGGGTACAAGTTTTGTAATAAGCAGCATTATCGCATTTGTTTATTACAAATATGGAAAGTGGGATCAAAAACAAATTTTTGCTTCTAAATAAAGCACTAATCATAAAACCCCTCTTATTGTCTTTGGAAATAAGAGGGGTTTTATGATTAGTGCTTGTCTTTATTTAATTTCTCAGTAAGCTCTTTCACTTGTTGTTCTATTTGGTTAAGCTGTTTTCTGCTCTTTAAAAATGAACGAAACAAAAATACTAGAAGTGCAATAAACAAGATAATAAGTCCAAAAGTCACGAGTTGAAATATAATATCACCAATATTGTACGTACTCATACAAAATAACCCTCCGTTAAAAATGAAAATATGACCATTATTTTAACATAAAATTACATATAAAAGTAAGTGGAATAGTAAATTGATAGTATAAATAGAATTAAGATTCTAAGTTAAAGGCAGAATGAACAAAAGTAACAGCTTTGTACTCTGCTTCATTCTGCCTTTATCCCAATCTCGATAAAATATCTCTTGCTTCATTTTTAATATTCGCTACACACTTCAAATAAAATATCTAACCCCTTTTCTAGTTCCTCTAATGACGCGTACGCATACGACAGACGAATATGATATAAATCCCTTGTTTCATAAATATAGCCGGGATTAATTAGAACATTTCGCTTTAGCAAATTAAGAAATAGTGCTTTATTAACGATTGGCTTCTTAAATTTAAGCCATATAAAAAATCCGCCTTCAGGTTTTTCCCAGTTTGCTAAGCTTTGAAATTTTTGATAGAGAATCTTTTCTACAAATTCCGCTCGGATTTTTAGCTGTTCTCGCAGCTGTCCTAAGTGATTCTCATATAACCCTGTTGATAGCCAGTGCGCCACAATCTCTTGAGAAAAGGCGCTAGATCCATAATCTGTTTGCATTTTTATATCTGCTAGCCGTTCAATTACAGGGGGAGGAGCAACAACCCATCCAATTCGTAAACCAGGGCTAAGCGTTTTTGAGACGCTACCAATGTATAAAACTTGTCCGGACGTATCCAGCGCTTTGATAGGTTCAATCCCTGAAGTAAATAGCAGCTCGTGATAGACGTCATCTTCAATGATAGGAATCTGGAGTTCTTTGCACGTTTGATAAAAGGCTATTCTCTCCTCTAAAGTCCAACTATAGCCTGTCGGATTATGCAAAGTAGGTACACAATAAAACAATGACTGTTTATTTTTCTTAAGCCTACGTAGATGTTCGGGTAGGTTCTTACCTCTTAAAACGGACATAACGCGCATGCCTGCAGACTGAAAAGGATGTACTGAATTCAAATACGATGATTGTTCTTGAAAGACAAGTGATCCTTTTTCTAATAGCCCAACCGCAATTAGCTGAAGTGCTTGAAGGGCCCCAGAAACAATTAAAATATTTTCAGGCGTTGTATAAATTCCTTTTTTCTTTAAGTATGTACATAAGGTTGTTCTTAGAGCTTTACTGCCCCTTGGTGATGAATAGCCAATTGCTTTTGATTCGAGCGAAATTTCTTTTAACGACTCTTCAAGCTGCTTTGTTGGAAGTAAATCTGGCGATAATTCACCTGTTCCAAGTCGAATAATATGATCAACTTGTTCATATTGGTTAATAAGCTGAATGGTATGGTAGTTTGGTTCATGAACGCTTCCTTCAATATACTGCTGCCAATTCGGATTTGTTTTGTTTACAAGAACGTTCCAAGAACTATTGCTTACAAATACTCCAGAGCCTCTTTTAGATTGAAGTAAACCCTCTGCACGAAGTTCATCAAGAGCCAGCTGCACCGTGCTTCGGTTTACATTAAACTGCACTGCAAGTTGGCGCTGTGTTGGAATTTTCGTTCCTACGCACCAGTCACCTTTTTCAATTCTCTCCTTTATCCAATCGATAATTTGGTCGTGAAGAGTTAAGTGTGAATGTGTATTTGGCTTCCAGTCCATGCAATCTCCTCTAAATTGGATGGGTAAAAAACCATTCAATTGGTTGTTTTCTTTTTAATCTATCATAGTAGGATAGTGATTGAAAGGAGGTTGTTGATGGATGGAAGCTATTTTTCATGGAGTTCTTTTAGCATTAGGTCTTATTTTACCTTTAGGCGTGCAAAACGTATTTATTTTCTCTCAAGGAGCTACGCAAACGCAATTTGTCCGAGCGTTACCGGCAACGATTACAGCTGCAGTATGTGATACGTTGCTAATTTTATTAGCTATCTTTGGATTATCTGCTATTGTATTTCAGTTTGAGTGGATTCGAGTTGCTTTAATGAGTGGAGGTAGCTTATTTCTACTATATATGGGTTACACTATTTGGACGTCTGTACCAAAAGCAGATGGGAATTATCACGTATTAACAACTCGTGAGCAAACTTTATTCGCTTTATCGGTTTCTTTACTCAACCCGCACGCAATTTTAGATACGATTGGTGTAATTGGAACAAGCGCACTAAAATATAGCGGTGCAGAACAAGCCTTGTTTACGGGAGCTTGTATTGCCGTATCGTGGCTGTGGTTTATCAGCCTTACGTTTGCTGGAAGGGTGATAGGGAAAATTGACCATACAGGTGGTTTTATGAAGCTGCTAAATAAATTATCTGCTTTGTTTATATGGGGAACTGCTGTTTATTTAATAATAGGAATCTTTTAGTCTAAAACAAAAACAAGCATCTGACAGAGAACATCAGATGCTTGTTTAGCGTTCTTTTTTACCTTCATGTTTCTCTGCAGCATTTTTCGTGACGATTATTCCCGTTAATCCAGCCGTCATACTAATGAGAAAGCTCCATAAGAGGTAGCGCCACTCTCCTGTAAACAGCGCAACGCACAAAAAGACAAGGAATTGCCCGATAAAAGCAAACCACGAAGCGAACCATGCTAAGCGCATATGTTCTTTCATTACATCACTCCAAAGCATTTCATCTTTTTTTCACGGATTCTACGTATTCTATGCTTATTCAATCTTTTTCATTTCATGTTTTTAATCGTAAACATCGGGTAAAGATAGAGAGTGCTTACAAATATAAGATAATGACAATAAAGAAAAAACAAGCAACGAAAGGGGAAGCGGTCATGCAATCCTATGAACAACACCTAGAAACCCAGCGTGAACGAGTACTACACCAGCTCATTAATTACGGATGCTATAAGGCAAAAGATGGACGACATTTATATGAGCTTTCTATGCTCGAATTAAAAACGATGTACACAGAAATCCAGAAGCAGCACATTAACTCCGTGCTAGGAGAGCGATAACTTAAGTTTTTCAGCCGCTACATAACCTTTTCGAGTTAATTTTGTGCCACCACGTCCTTTTTGCTTCATCACTAATCCTTTTTCTTCTAACATCTCTAAACGATAGCGCACCTGCTGCTCAGAAAGAGGCGTGTGGGATGCTTCAGCAAACTCAACCAAACGCTTGCGACTAGGCGTAACTCCTTGCCTAGTTAACGCATAAATGCCCTTCAATAAAATCAACTCATCCATCCCAAGCTCTTCAAGACTAGAATCTGATTGGTTCTGGTCTTTTTGATAATCACTTAGTTCAAGAATGGTCCATTTCAATGCTCTTTTTCTTCGTTTTTACTGTCGCATAGTTGTTCTGTTATTTCTTTCAAATGTTCTAACGTTATGTACATAAAAGAAGTCAAAGTATGTAAAATGTTGTATAATTAGACATATTAAACCTGAAGGAGACACTACATGACAAAAACGAAACAAGCTTTAGTTCAATTTTCAGCTAAGACAATCGATGAAGCGCCTGAGTACTACAGCTACGCTTTTCCTGTTCAGAAGATTAAAGAGTATTTAAAAACAAAGACAGGTCACGATTTCCAACTATATGTTGATAGCGATACGTCTAATGAGATTTGGGAAGTACTTGAAGAAGATCTAGAGCTTCACCCTGAAAGTGTTACGGAACTCGCTTCCGTTTTTGACTGCTTAGAAATGGGGATTATTTCTTCCAATCATACAGACAAAGAAATGGAGCTTATTTTAAAACCATCGCTCTACAATCACCTTTATTATTATGAAAAGCATAACCTAGCGCTTGTGCGTATGCCTGCTTTTCAAAAGAACGAATTGACTCAGTATGACTACATTTTGGCATCAAGTGAAGAAAGCCTATCATCCTTTTTAGACTATGTGTTAAAACGTAAGCGGGACTATATTAAAGATTACGTGACCATTTTTATTGATACAGAAGATGGTGTTGAAAATCATAAAGAGAAGATTACAACGCTTGTTAAGCGGGACGAAGTTTTTTTAGAAGATAAGCTCAAAAATCAAATCTATCGTTCTATTGACGAATTTTTCACAAACGGCGGAGAGTTTTTTCATACGTATCAAATTCCATATAAACGTGGAATCTTATTGTACGGAAAGCCTGGAAACGGTAAAACAACGCTTGTCAAATCGATTGCAACGAGTATTGAAGCTCCCGTTGCCTATTGGCAAATTACTGAGTATACGTCCAGTTATTCGATTCAAGAAGTATTTTCTTCCGTCGCAAAAATGAGTCCGATGGTGCTTGTTATTGAAGATATTGACTCTATGCCTCAAGGAATTCGCTCTGTCTTTTTAAATACTCTTGATGGCGCGACATCTAAAGAGGGGATTTACTTAATCGGCACAACCAATTATCCAGAACGTATTGATCCCGCGCTTATTAACCGCTCCGGGCGATTTGACCGCGCCTATGAAATTAAGCTTCCAACACCGAGACTTCGCGAACAGTATCTTGTGAAGAAAAACAGCAGGAATCTTTTGACGGCAGAAGAAATTAAAGAGCTTGTTTCCGTTACAAATGAATTTTCATATGCGCAGCTTAATGAGCTGTATAACAGCATTGCTCTTCAAAAACATTATGAAGATAATGTCAACATCATCGATATTTGTAACGAATTAAAAGCAGATAATAAAAAAGGCCAGCGTAATGCTTGGTCAAATAACGATGAAGCGAATATTGGATTTTAAACTAATACTTTTTTGTAACATAAAAAACCAATTTTACGATCTAGTGTAAAATTGGTTTTTTCGAAGATTAGGAGAATGTATGATGAACCTTTTTTACTTTAATCATGAAAACTACACGGGTAATCACTTGCACGTAGACAGCTGGCAAGACGAGAACACAGCGTATTTAGCAGGCATTGCTTTGGAACGAAAAAATGGAACAATGGATGTGTTTTTTCAAGGGAGTGATTTACTGTCGGACGAAATAAAGAAAAAAGGAAACATTCAAGAAACATTCGGCATTTTTTTAGGGAATGTTAAAAACGCTGGGGATGCCTGTAACCTCTTTTGTCGATGGGTTCAAAACAATCCTTTATAAGCAGTCGTTTTTTAGCTACATAAGGCGATTCGACAGAGCTCGCTAATAAAAGTTTAAATTTTCAGATAAATATATTAGAATTTTTTGTAAACACTTTCACATTTCGACAACGTTTTCAAAAAAGAGTCTGTATACTAATATCCAGGGAGAGGCATTCAAGGGAATAAGTTTGACGTCACCGTTAATTGATGTGTGCATTGGGTTTTCAAACTAAACAGTATTCATTCTAATAAACGGACACTACGTTTTATGTCACTTTGCCATTATGGACCCTTGAAAGAAAAGCAGAAAATAGCAATCTACATCAACATTCAATAGAGGTCAACGGGGGGATATAAATGAGTATTCACATTGAGTTAAAGATGATGAGAAACTACGAAATACTAGAAGACATGACACTAGTCGAATTAGCACACACAGGCGATGATGAGTCGCTCAATCACTTGATTAATCGCTATCGTAATTTTGTACGAGCAAAAGCACGTCCTTATTTTCTCATTGGTGCTGAGCGAGAAGACCTTATTCAAGA
Organism: Priestia sp. KCTC 13724; assembly: GCF_056820425.1. NCBI lineage: Bacteria > Bacillati > Bacillota > Bacilli > Caryophanales > Bacillaceae > Priestia > Priestia sp. KCTC 13724. Next base: position 21,870 of record NZ_JBXDLD010000115.1, read on the forward strand.
AGGCATGATTGGCTTATATAAAGCCATTCGTGATTTTAAAGAAGATAAAACGAGTTCATTCCGAAGTTTTGCAGAGCTCTGCATCACAAGGCAGATCTTAACAGCTATTAAAACAGCGACTCGTCAAAAACACGGACCGCTTAACTCATCCGTGTCGTTGGACAAGCCGCTTTCGGATGATGAATCAAACTATACACTTTTAGATTTACTATCAGAAGAAAATCGTACAAACCCTGAAATGATGCTGATTAACCGTGAAAAATCACTTGATATGCAGATGGAAATTTCTGAATTATTAAGCGAATTAGAACGAAATGTACTAAACCTTCACTTAGAGGGGAAATCTTATTTAGAGATTTCTAACGAGCTACAGACGCATGTAAAGTCAATTGATAATGCCCTGCAGCGCGTGAAGAAAAAGCTCGAGCGCAACTTACAAATTAAGCAAGCAATTTAACATCAAAAACAGCATTTAGACGCCTAAATGCTGTTTTTGATGTTATTGGAAATATCAGATTACATAATAGAATCCTTATTTAAACTACGGTGTTCTTTTCAATAAAATCTATTGACATATTTATCAAAAATATGATAATTAAATAGTGATTAGCACTCTGGACAAAAGAGTGCTAATCATCTACATATTCATGCAACAGGAAGGAGATTTTTTATGACAAAGAAAGAATTTAAAGCTGAATCAAAACGACTGCTCGACATGATGATTCATTCGATTTATTCTCAAAAAGAAATTTTCTTACGCGAGCTCATTTCAAACGCAAGTGATGCGATTGATAAAATCTATTACAAAGCGTTAACAGATGAATCACTATCATTTGAAAAAGATCGTTACTTTATTAAAGTAACGGCAGATAAAGAAAAACGTACGCTTACTATTAAAGATACAGGTATTGGCATGACGCAGGAAGAGTTGGAAAACAACCTTGGCACAATTGCGAAAAGCGGCTCTTTGGCGTTTAAAGCTGAAAATGAAGCAAAAGATGGACACGATATTATCGGTCAATTTGGCGTTGGCTTTTACTCGGCGTTTATGGTTGCTGATGAAGTAACCGTAACGTCAAAAGCACTTGGAAGCGATACAGCTTACCGCTGGAATTCAGAAGGAGCAGACGGCTATACGATTGAGCCTTGTGAAAAAGATGAAGTTGGTACAGAAATCGTCTTAACGATTAAAGAAAATACGGAAGAAGATCAGTACGACGAATACTTAGAAGAATACCGTTTAAAAGCTATTATTAAAAAGTATTCAGACTTTATTCGCTACCCAATTAAAATGGACGTTACTGAGAGTAAACCAAAAGAAGGCAGCGATTCTGAGTTTGAACAGGTAACGGAAGAACAAGTCATTAATAGCATGGTGCCAATTTGGCGTAAAAATAAAAGTGAGCTAACAGATGAGGATTACGACGCGTTTTATCAAGAAAAGCGCTATGGTTTTGACAAACCGCTGAAGCACATTCACATTAGCGTGGATGGAATGGTGCGCTACAACGCTATCTTATATATTCCAGAAACAATGCCGTTTGATTACTATTCTCCTGAATATGAAAAAGGCCTAGAACTTTATTCAAGCGGCGTATTAATCATGAACAAATGCGCGGACCTTCTTCCAGACTACTACAGCTTTGTGAAGGGTCTTGTTGATTCAGAAGACTTATCGCTCAACATTTCACGTGAAATGCTGCAGCATGATCGTCAGCTAAAACTGATTGCGAAAAACATTAAAAATAAGATTACGAGTCAGTTGAAATCCCTTTTAAAAGATGATCGTGAAAAGTATGAAACGTTCTTTGGTACATTTGGTCGCCAGCTAAAATACGGCGTGTACAGCGACTTTGGTGCAAATAAAGATACGCTAAAAGATTTACTATTGTTCTATTCATCAAAAGAGCAAACGCTTGTAACGCTTAAAGAATATATTGAACGTATGCCTGAAGACCAAAAGTATATTTACTACGCATCTGGTGAATCGTATGACCGCATCTCAAAAATGCCACAAACAGAGATGGTTCTTGATAAAGGCTATGAGATTCTTTACTTTACCGATGAAGTGGATGAATTTGCGATTAAGATGCTGATGTCTTATGAAGATAAAGAATTTAAATCTGTTTCAAGCGGTGACTTAGGAATTGAAGCAGATGAAAAAGAAAGCGCAAAAGAAGAAGAATCTGACAGCAAAGAGCTTCTTACGTATATGAAAGAAACGTTAGCAACAAAAGTGAAAGATGTTCGATTATCTAAACGTCTAAAAACTCATCCTGTTTGCTTATCAACCGAAGGTGACGTAACAATCGAGATGGAAAAAATCTTAAAAGCAATGCCAAATAACCAGCAGGTACAAGCGGACAAGATTTTAGAAATCAATCCAAGTCACAGCGTGTTCCAAGCCTTAAAAACAGCGTTTGAGCAGGATAAAGAAAAAGCAGAGCTTTACACAAATCTCCTCTACAATCAAGCCCTTCTTATTGAAGGTTTACCGCTTGAAGATCCGGTTGAATTTACAAACAATATGTGTAAAGTGATGGTGTAACGCAAAGGAAGCAGAAATGCTTCCTTTTTCAATGCAAAAATGTAACGGTTTACAAACGGTTTTTGGTAAACTGAAAGTGGGAGGGATTTTTATGACAAAATATCCAATACTTGAAGGCGCAGAGCCATTTTACTTTGAAGGAAACGAAATTGGTATTTTAGTATCGCACGGTTTTACAGGTACTACACACAGTATGAGGCCATTAGGGGAAGCTTACCACAAAGCTGGCTATACGGTTTGTGGTCCCCGTTTAAAAGGGCACGGTACACACTACGAAGATATGGAAACATCAACTTATCAAGAATGGATTCAATCACTAGAAGAAGGCTATTCATGGTTAAAAGAGCGCTGTCACACCATCTTTGTTGTTGGTTTATCAATGGGAGGGACATTAACGCTTTATATGGCAGAAAATTATCCTGAAATTAAAGGCATTGTGCCAATTAACGCAGCGATTGATATTCCTGCTTTAAACCCACAAGCATTCGAAGCGGACCCTCATACGCGTTTTCTTGACTCAGCTGGCTCTGATGTAAAAAAAGAAAACGCAGATGAAATCGGCTATGACAAAACGCCTGTTGCGTCACTTAAAGAGCTATATAAGCTGCTTGGACTTGTTAAAAATGATTTACCTAAAATTACGTGCCCAACCCTTATTTTTGTATCCACAGAAGATCACGTTGTTCCACCGCTAAACAGCACATACATAGCTGAAAACATCAGCTCAGCTGAGAAAAAAGCTATAACGCTTGAAAATAGCTACCACGTGGCAACATTAGATAACGATCAGCAAATTATCATTGATGAATCATTAAAATTCTTTAACGACTATCAATAAGTAAAGAGCTCTTCATTTAAGTGGAGAGCTCTTTACTTATTTTTAATTAATTTTACGATGCCAAGAACTCCCCAAGGTGCTATTCCGAGAGAAAGCGCAAGTAATGCCAGAACAATCACATTCCCTAAAAAGTATCCATATTGAATTTACCTCTACTGTACTACTAAATTACGTTTTGAAAGTTTCAAATTTAAGACCTATATTTTTTCTATTGCGGTTGTTGAAGGATGAACATAATATGGTAGAATTTGAGAATAACAGTTAATTCAAAAAGGAGTGATGCTTAATGTTGTCAAAAGTACATGTGATTGTAACTGGGGCAGGAGCTGGGATAGGGAAAGAAATTGTCACATCATGCTTAAATGAAGGAGCGCGTGTTGTCGCTTGTGATATCAACGAAGATTCATTAAATGAACTAAAGGCTTCATATTCAACTAATAAATTGTCTACATATAGAGTTGATATTGCAGATTATGACAGCGTGAAAAACTTCTTTAAACAAATTACAGCTACATTCCCAGGAGTTAATGCTCTAGTTAATAACGCTGGAATTTATTTAGCACAAAATTTACTTACATATTCAGAAGAAGACATTAACAAAGTAATAGATGTTAATGTAAAAGGCTCAGTTTATTTTTCTCAGCTTTTCGGAAGATACCTCATCGAAAAACAAGCGTATGGCACAATTGTTAATATATCTTCAGTTTCAGCATTAGAAGGAAGTTCCGATGCTCTATACGGTTTATCTAAAGCTGCTATACTCGGATTAACAAAAAGTTGCGCTATGAATTTTTCGCCGTATATACGAGTCAATTCTGTGGCTCCAACAATGGTGGATACATCTATGATGGATAGCATTCCAACGTGGCGCAAACAAGAGTATTTGGAACACCAGCTAATTAAAACACCGGTTTTTCCTCGTGACGTAGCTGATACGGTAGTATTTTTGTTATCAGATAAAGCCAAGCATTATACAGGAGCTACATTTGATCTTAATAACGGTGGATATTTACGTTGAAGTAAAATTTCAGTAAATAAATTGACTATCCCGCAGACTTATGATGAGTCTGCGGGATTTTTTAAAAAGAAAACCTTCTCAACAATGTGTTTAAATTTTCTAAAAACTATTGAAAGATAACGCTTTCTTTGATAAATTATATGTATTAACTTTTTACTAAAAATTTAGTGAAAATGAGTAAATATTACATAATAGGGGATGGATTTACGCATGAAAACTATACTAAACAAGGATTATTGGATTTTTGGCTTGTTTTTTGCCCTTTACTTCTTTATTTGGGCAGCATGTACACCATTTTTATCAATTTGGCTACAAAACGTTGGGGGATTAAGTTCGACTGAAGTAGGGATTATCTTTTCAGCAATGGCCATTTCAGCACTTTGCTTACAGCCGTTTTTCGGAATTATTTCAGACAAGCTAGGTTTACGTAAAAACTTACTATGGTGTTTTATTATTTTATTGGTATTTATCGCACCATTCTTTATCTACTTATTTCCGTATCTCTTAAAAACGAACATCATTCTTGGAGCAGTCGTTGGAGGCGCTTACCTTGGAGCTTGTTTTAACGGTGGATCTGGAACAATTGAAGCTTACATCGAAAAAGTTAGTCAAGTAAACTCGTTCGAGTACGGGCAAGTTCGTATGTTTGGTTGCATCGGAGCAGCTACGGGCACATATTTAACAGGAGCATTTTTCGCAACAAACCCTAACTTAATTTTTATCATTAGCTCAGTTGTAGCGGTAGTGTTAGGGATTCTATTCTCGTTTGCGAAAACAAAGCAAACGAATTTAGGAACAACGACCGAAGAAATTGAAAAACAAAAAGCAGAAGCAACATCAAAAGAATCGGTATTAGCTATCTTTAAAAATAGAAAGTTCTGGTGGTTAACTCTTTACGTTGTTGGGGTAACGTGCATTTACGAAGTTTTTGACCAACAGTTTGCGATTTACTTTACGCATTTCTTTAGCACCGAAGCAGAAGGTACACGCGTTTTTGGAAACCTTTACACAACTCAAATCATCATGGAAGCAGTGGTTATGCTGCTGGCGCCGTTCTTCATTCGTAAAATCGGCGCAAAGAATGCTTTAATCTATGCAGGTGTAATCATGTCGTTTCGTATTTTGGGTTCGAGCTTTGCGGACGGCCCAATTATGATTAGTGCGTTAAAGCTTCTGCATGCAATAGAAGTACCTGTTTTACTGGTCGCTATCTTTAAATACATTACAGCAAACTTTGACATCCGCTTATCCGCAACGATTTATTTAATTGGCTTCCAATTCTCAAAGCAGCTAGGCGCTATTTTCCTTTCTGCAATTGCAGGAAGTATGTATGATACGGTCGGCTTTAAAAGCGCTTACTTATTATTAGGGTTAATTGCCATTACGTTTACAATCATTTCAATGTTTACGCTTTCAATTGATAAAAAAGAAAAAAAGAAAGAACAAAGAGATCCAAGACTGGTTAACGCATTATAAGAGAAGTCCTCGCAGTGATGCGAGGACTTTTTTGTTGTGAAAGCATTATATGGAATAAAGATGTTAAAATTCAATAAAAAGGAAGTTTTTGAGGTGACAGTTTATGATGATTGGTATACCTTTATTACTTGCTCTAATACCAGGAGTTATTTTATTATTCTTAACCTGGCTATTTAGCCGTATGCAATGGAGTTTGACTGCAAGAATACTTCCTTCTATCACGGTAGCTATGGGTGCATTGGTTCTTTTTTATATTGGATATGTAGAAGTAAGAGGCTTTGAAGGTGCCACTTATTCACTCTTAAGTATCTTTCTTTTTCTTTTTGCTGCTGCAACCTTTGTGATAGCCAAAAAACCGTTAAGATGATCTGAATTTTAACGACTTTTTGTTGTATAAGAGCCTTTCTACACCTAAAGTTGTAGAACACCTCCATCTATCATCTGATTTCATCGGTTAAGGTTTTCGCTATGATGATACTTAAGAAAGAGGTGTATGAATTGATTAAAGGTTTATATGAAGCGCATTTACCCGTAAAAGATTTAAATCGTTCGATTACATTTTATGAGAAGTTAGGATTAGAGCTCTCTCATACCTATAGCGACCACCTTGCTTTCTTTTGGTTAAAGAAAGGAGAAAGTTGGCTTGGTTTATGGGAAACGCAACAAGTAGAATTAGACTACCATCCTTCTATCCGCCACGTTGCTTTTCACGTAACGTTGGAAAATTTGAGGTCATCAGTATCATGGTTAAAAGAAAGGCAGATAGCTCCTAGAGAAGCATTTGGCTTTATGCCTCATGAACCGTTTGTAATGGCACATGATGGCATAGCCCATGCAAAGATTCATTTTTATGATCCCGATGAAAATAGCTTAGAATTTATTTGTAAAATTCCAAACCCCACTAATATCGTCGGACGAATGTATTTAAGCGAGTGGGAAACCATTTATTCTTAAAGCTTTTTTACATAAAACAGCTCCTTTCTATAAAATGAGAAGAGCTTAATCTTTATAATTACTTTAAACTATAAAGTGGGGTGATAAAAAATGAATAGTAAACCGATTGATGAATTAACAATTGACGATTTAAAGGACTATAAAATCTGGCAGTGGGCCCTAGATGAAGAAGAGAACGAACACCAAGATGAGACATGGGTTACGCCTGCTGCCACGGATAACTTTACATCAGATTTAAAGGGATCTATCGTATTAGGCACACTATACATAAACGCTAACCAAACAATGCCTATTATGTGCAGCCTGGATGTTACTACTCATGAAGTTTCTATTGATTCAGTTATTGTGTATAAGAAAGAAGGTGATGCTGTTTTTCAACAAATGATTGATTACGGTCACTTTAATCATTATCAAGAAGATATTGCATTCATTCGTAAGTACGGCAAAGACTGGCTATAACTAAAAAAACAAAAAGAAAGCGATTACAAAAAATTGTATCTTGCTAGAATACTAGTAAGACATGAAAACGGATGTGGTGGTTAGTGATGCTTCAACCAAAAGAGTATGACAAGCTTCTCGGTATCTTGGAAACATCAGCGGAAACAAAAGAAGTCGAGGGCATACGTAGCGTAATTAAACATATACCAGATTTACATATAGCTGGAGATTTAGATCCACGTGTTTTAAAAGTAATCAGCAGTTATACAAATCATTCAGAGGAAGAACAAACAGAACCTGCGAATGTTTCAATTGAAGCCATTCGCGCTAGCATGGGCTGGCTTAATAGAGACGTTACAACTACAGAAATTACAACAGAGTTACTCAGCATTCCGAGCAAAGAGCATGATATTCCTGCACGCATCTATCGTCCTATATCAAATGAGCTCTTACCAGCAGTCGTGTTTTTTCACGGAGGAGGGTTTATTGGAGGAAGCTTAAAAACGGTTGAAAACCCTTGTAAAGCACTAGCTGAAAAAGCGCAAGCAGCGGTTGTTTCTGTCGATTACCGCTTAGCTCCTGAACATCCATTTCCAGCTGGCTTAGAGGATTGTCTAGCTGCAGTGAGCTGGGTGCATGAAAATGCTGAAAACCTCGGAATAAATAAAGAACAACTATCAGTTTGTGGTGATAGCGCCGGTGGCAACTTAGCTGCAGTTTGCAGTTTACTTGATTCCCAGCAAGGAACAAATCGAATTAAATACCAAGCGCTTATTTACCCCGTCGTGAACCCTGGGCGAATTGATACAGAAGATCATAGATGGGACATAAATGAATATGAAGTTTTTCATCATCATGAGCTAATTAAAGGGGTTATTCTAGCATTAGCTGGCTCTAGCTCAATGCTCAATAAGCTGTATCTACAGGGAGCGGATGTTACTGATATACGCGTATCTCCTTTATTAGCCGATGATTTAAATGGTCTTCCAGAAACTCTTATTATTAATGCTGAATATGACTATCTCCGCTTACAAGCCGAAGCGTATGCTAGAAAGCTTGCACGATCTGGGGTTAAAACAAAAATGATTCAGTATAAAGGAATGGACCACGCTTTTATAGATAAGATTGGAGATTATCCGCAAGCAGAAGATTGTATCAATGAAATTGCAAAGGAACTTAAAAGTGCATTTAGAATCAATTGCTAGCTTTGTATGTTGAAAGGCGAGTATATTCATGGCTCGTCTTTTTTTATTTGGTGAATATCTAATTTACTTTAATTTTATTATGTAAACTTTATATATGAAACATCACTTTCCTTGATGTTCCAAATCAATGCGCATACAATGAAAGAAGGAATCAATAGATAGGCCATCCAGATCAGTGAAAGCGATTCCTGTTTTTATGTGAGACCTGGCTTTTTCGTTCAAAAAGGGGATCACGTTATCGTGTCATTGGCCTCAACAGGACGAGACCCAGAAGTATTTTCACATCCAGAGAAACTTGACATTACACGAGAGAAAAACCCTCATTTAGCGTTTGGGAAAGGCATTCATTATTGCTTAGGTGCGCCACTAGCCCGATTAGAAGGTGAAATTGCGATTCGCGTGCTGCTTGAAGAATTCCCAAACGTAGGCCTTGTTGCTAATTTGTCTGATTTAGAATGGCGACAAAGCTTTATTATTCGAGGTCTAAAGGAGCTTCCAATTCGTTTAGCCTAACGTTAACTAAAAGGAGCGGTCAAAATGAGTATTATTAATTCATTTAAAACAATTCCAACTACGTGTATATCAGACGCAATGGCAGGGTTAAACAATCTTGATCCGTCGATTAAGCCATTAAAAGAAGAATACAAAGTGGTTGGAAGAGCCTTTACCGTTAAAATACCTGTAGGTGACAACTTAGTATTTTTAAAAGCTATTAAAGAAGCGAAGCCGGGTGACGTATTAGTTGTAGATGCAAAAGGTGATACGTATCGAGCAATTGCTGGAGACTTTATCGTTGGGTTAGCGCAAACATTAGGCATTAATGGGATTGTCGTGGACGGAGTAATCCGTGATGTGGTCGGCGTAAAGCAGCTAAACTTTCCTGTTTTCTGTAAAGGAACAACTGTAGCAGCAAGCGGAAAAGCGGGGCAAGGTGAACTAAACGTCCCTATTTCATGCGGAGGCACCGCTGTTCATCCAGGCGATATCATTGTTGGTGATGCGGACGGAGTTGTAATCATTCCAAAAGAGCACGAGCAAGCTATCCTAACAAAAGCGGCTGAAAAAGTGAAGTTTGATGAGTTGCGTGACCAAAAAGTATCTGGAAATCGCGCTGAGGTTATAAATTACCTAAATGATTTTCTTTCAAAATCATAAGCCTTTATCCTCCCAAGCTACTAATCATAAAGATTGGTAGCTTTTTCTATCTCATTAGCAGTTCCTAATAACTAGCTTAAAAGGTATAATTAGTTAAAGAAACTAGGTTCTGGTTTCTATTTATATCCTGCTGCTTTATAGAGTTAAAATAAAGCAACATCTAAAAAGAAGGTGAACGTATGCAGCTCAGTATGAAAGTAAAAGGAGAAGGTGCAGAAAACGTATCGCGGTTAATTGCAAAGAATCCTTCCAATCCTTATGAACGAAAAGAAAAAGGACAGAATGTAAGGTTAGCTTTCACGACCTTTAAATCTGACGAAGCGGAATTTATTATATACGTTGATGTGGATCCTATTGAACTTGTAAAAAGCGGGTCCAATCACTTTGATATTACGCACTATATCAACGACCGTGAATTTGCGGTCAGCAGCTTGTTTTGTTCCTACATACGCAAAGCGCTCGGAACAGCTTTAAATGGCAAGCCCAAAGAAGAATATAGCGAATGGGTACATCATGCTTTTAATCTTGAAGTTAGCTTTGGTCCTATTGCCTCACATTTAGCTGATAAGCGAATCCAGGAGCTCTTCGAACCCATGGGCTATGCTGTTGAAATAGAGCGAGGAAACATTGATTATACGTTTGATTTAAAAACACGAAGCACTGCTCGTTACGTAACCTTAAAAGGAGAAGTCACAGTCCAACAAGCGCTTCAGCATCTATTTATTTTAATCCCAGTCCTAGATAACTTTAAGCACTACTTTTTGGATGAACGAGAAATTGAAAAAATAGAGCGCTACGGCGAAGGTTGGCTAGATTCTCATCCCTTAAAAAGTTATATCTATGAGCAGTCGCCCTTGTTCAACAAGCGAACGTAGCAACTAATACGGAAAAGAAAACGCACGCTCACACAGCGAAAGATAAAATCCCACTCAATGAACTGCGCTATCAGGCAATTCTTAAAAAAGTACAGTCACTTCCTGCTAAAGGAAAAGTTGTAGACTTTGGTTCAGGTGAAGGAAAGCTAGCTACTCGTTTAGGATTTATTCCAACCATAGGTGAAATTTTAGCAGTAGAGCCTTCGCAATCTGCACAGCTAAAAGCATTAGCGCGATTTGAAAAAGCTGCTGCCAAACCAAACTTCATTCAGCCTCGTTCTGTTTGGGGATCGTTATTTTATTATGATTCACAGCTTCAAGGCGCCGACATCATCATTTTGTGTGAAGTGATTGAGCATATCAATGAAGAGCGACTGCCTGCCATTATGAAGACAATCTTTGCTCTTTATCAACCAAAATCACTAATTGTGACAACGCCAAACCAAGAATACAATGCCTTTTATCAGATGAATGAAGCCATGAGACACGCGGATCATCGTTTTGAATGGAGTAGACAAGAGTTTGTAAGTTGGTGTGAGGCTTGGACGCATGATTTTCCTTACTCCATAACCATTGAGGGCATTGGAGAAGAAAGCGACGAGTATGGAGCACCAACACAAATGTGTACGTTTGAACGAAAAGAGGGAGACAATTGAAGAGATTATTTTTACCTCCTGCAGGGATTGTACTTTTAATGGGACCCTCAAATAGCGGTAAAACAACGCTGTTAGAGGCATGGATTAAAAAAGGCTATATAAAACCTTCTGAAACAGTGAGCTCAGACCAGTTCCGCTTGTTAGTAGGAGATACGGATTTTATTGAATGGACAAGCCATCCAAAAGATGAAGCAGACATATTGTTCCAAGAATACCAAACCATTTCCCAAAAAGCATTTGAAACAATGGATTATATCATTGAAACGAGGGCGAAACTGGGGAAATTAACGATCGTCGACGCAACGCATCTCTATGAAGACGACCGTAAAAGATATATTGACTTAGCGAAAAGAAATCATATACCGTGCATTGCATGTTTACTTGATATCTCAATGGAAACGTTGCTTGAACGTGATGAAACCAGAGAATTCCCACGTGGCAAAAAGCGAGTTAAACAGCAAGCACAGATATTTGCTAAGAGCAAGCGGTCTATTAAACGCGAAGGATTTCGTCAACAGTACGTATTCACAGAAGAAGAGATCAATAAATTAGAAGTCGTTCGCACCAAAAATAAGCTTGAACTTGAGGTTGGAACGGGAATAGACGTAATTGGTGATGTTCACGCGTGCTATGAAGAGCTTATTGAACTGCTGAAGCGTCTTGGCTATGAACCAAATGAAGAAGGTCTGTACACACATCCAAGCGGACGGAAATTTCTATCAGTTGGAGACGTAATGAGCAGAGGTCCTCGTTCGCTTGAAACTATGCTGTTCTTCAAGAGTCACGTAGACGCTAACCTTGCGTATATGATTGACAGCAATCATGGTTGGAAAATTGCAAGGTGGCTAGGTGGCAGAAACGTCACGCTGTCCCACGGAGATGAAAAGGTAGCCGATAAGTTTACTCGCTATGAGGAAGAACACGGAACTGAACAAGCGGAAGAATTAAAGCGTGAGCTAAAAGACTTTTTGCTAGAAGCGCCGTCTCATTATATTCTGACAAAAAATAATGTACGGGTAGCTGTAGTAACGCATGCAGGCATAAGAGATGATTATATCGGAAAGCAGTCCTATCACATATCAGACTTTTGTCGATACGGAGATTCAGAAGGATTTGACGATGCCGGAAAGCCTATACGCAAAGATTGGTATACAAATCACCATACAAAAGAACTCATCATTTGGGGACATGACTGTAAAGTTCATCCTCTTGTTGTAAACAATACGGTTAACATTGATCAAGGGGCTGTATTTGGCGGTTCACTGACCGCTTTTCAGTATCCCGAAAAACAGTTTGTTTCTGTAAAAGCAAAAGAAAACTACTCTGGAACAGAGGACAATCCTCTTACACAGTGGCAGAAGAAAAGGTTAGATCCACCAAATATCGCACGTTTTATTAATGGCTATTCGGTACTCACTGACACATATGGAGATATTAAAATTCTTGAAGGAACGACCAAATCAGCAATTGACTCTGTTTCTCACTTCACGATTCCAATTGAAGAGCTTGTTTATATTCCGCCAACCATGAGCCCGACGCCGAAGCCTTCAGCGCTTGAAGAATATCTTGAGCATCCAAAAGAAGCATTTGATTACTATCAGTCAAATGGTATTCAAACAATGGTTGTTGAGAAGAAACATATGGGTAGCCGCGGCGTACTGCTATTATTTAAAGATAAGAAAGCTGCTGTTCATTACGTTGGTAGAGAAACGCTAGGAACTATATATACGCGTACAGGACGCTCCTTTTTTGCAAAAGACGTAGAGAAACAGATTTTATCAACTTTAAACGAAGACTTAACGCGTGCTAATTATTTCTCTAAATACAACACAGACTTTGTGCTGCTTGATGCTGAAATTTTGCCATGGAACTTAAAAGCAAAAGAATTGATTAGCTCTCAGTATGCGCACGTAGCAGAAGTTGCCCTGTTAGACCGACAGAAGCTAAAAGAAAAGCTAGAAAAAGCAATCACACAGAACCAAAACGTTGACTCGTGGCTATCTGAAGTCAATCTAAAGCTTAAAAATGCTGAGATTTTCAACGAAGTCTTCCAAAAGTACTGTTGGAATATTGACGGAGTAGAGGACATTCAAATTGCACCGTTTCACGTCTTAGCCCACAGCAACGAAACGTTTTTTCAAAAAACGCATATGTGGCATATGGAACGAAACGCTGAGTTTAGCTCATTATCGGATTTATTTATTAAAACAGACTTTATGGTCGTGCATGACGAGAATTCCATGAACAAAGCGATTGAATGGTGGAACTCTCTTACGGAAGAAGGGTACGAAGGCTTTGTTGTGAAGCCGGAAACGTTTATCGCAAGAAATGAGAAAGGAAAGCTTCTACAGCCTGCGATTAAAGTGAGAGGGCGTAAATATCTTCATATCATTTACGGAATGGATTATTTATTACCTGAGAATCTTCAACGCTTAAAACAGCGGAACACTGGTAAAAAGCAAAAGCATGCGCTACTAGAGTTTGCTTTAGGTATCGAAGGAATTACGCGCTTTGTAAACAAAGATTCAATCGAGCGAATTCATGAATGTGCCCTTGGAACGCTTGCTCTTGAAATGGAGCCTGTGGACCCTAGACTGTAAGAAAAAAGAAAAATCGTGCGAGGAGCATCACAAAGCGCCATTATCGGCTACTTTTTAGATAAAGACTACAACGGTAAAGGTTATATGACTCAAGCAGCAAAGCTATTTGTTACCTATGCGTTTACTAAATTAAATTTACATCGCATTCAAGCCGAAGTTCAGCCTCATAACGTTGGATCGATACGGGTATTGGAAAAAGCAGGATTTCTTCAAGAAGGTCTTGCAACGAAAAATCTTAAAATCAGAGGAGAATGGAAGGACCATCAGGTGTTAGCCATAATTAATCCAGCTGATTGATGAAAACAAATAGGAAGCAGAGGTGGGAGAGAGCTTGAAACAAAAAAGGCTACGTGATTACGGGGTAACGGATTGGAAAATTAGAAACAGGCGCATATAACGCAATTACGGATGTTAAAGGCGTTACGGTCGGGCATGTGACTATTAGCGAAGGTGAACAGCAAACAGGAGTAACAGCAATCTTACCTCACCAAGGGAACATTTTCCGCGAAAAGCTCATTGCATCAAGTCACGTCATAAACGGATTCGGAAAAACAATCGGAACTATTCAAATAAATGAGTTAGGAACGTTAGAATCTCCAATCGTTTTAACGAACACGCTAAGCATCGGGACAGCAGCCGATGCGGTCATTGATTACATGTTAGAACAGAACGAAGAAATTGGACGAACAACCGGAACGGTAAATCCTGTCGTGTGTGAATGCAATGATATGATTTTAAACGATATTCGTTCAAAGACAGTGACGAAAAAACATGTACTCAAAGCTTTAGAGACCACTTCAGAAACAGTCGAAGAAGGCTCTGTCGGTGCAGGCAGAGGCATGGTTTGCTATTCGTTAAAAGGAGGAATCGGAACGTCATCTAGACAAATCCAATTAACTCATGGCCTATATACAATCGGTGTCCTTACCTTAACTAATTTTGGTTCATTACCTGATTTAACGATAAACGGACAGCCAGTTGGCTCACAGCTTTATAACTCGATGCATTCTTTAGAAGAAATACCAGACAAAGGCTCTGTAATCGTTATTCTTGCTACTGATTTACCCGTGACGGAAAGACAGCTCAATCGCATTTTAAAACGAACGGTAACGGGCTTATCACGTACAGGATCTATTATTACAACAGGAAGCGGGGAAGTCGTCATTGGATTTTCAACAGCAAATAAAATTCCTCATGATAAAACGTCTTCCTGCCTTTCAATTTCAGCTATTCATGAAGAAGATATCGATTTAGCATTTCGAGCCGCTGGTGAAGCCACTGAGGAAGCGGTCTTAAACTCACTTATTACAGCAACTCATGTTGTTGGCAGAAGCGGCAATGAACGACCGGCATTAAAAAACCTATTGGAGATTTACGGAATTCAGTTAGACTGAAAACCAATACGTGTGTACAGTTGTTTATAGAAAGGAAACTTTGTATTGGCTCAGTTTGATATGAAAACAAAGGAAGAACTACTAAAGTAGGTTTGGGGGATAAACTATGAAAAACCTGGGAGATCTATACTTTTTCTGCGGAAAGATGGGAGCAGGAAAATCAACTAAATCAAAGCAATTGGCTGCGGAAAAACATGCGGTGCTGTTATCCGAGGATGAATGGCTTTCAGCTTTATATCCGAATGAAATCGCATCATTTGATGACTATCTAAAATTCTCAGCACAGCTCAAACCGTTAGTGAAAAAGCATGTCCAAAATATACTAAGTGTTGGTACAGATGTAGTGATGGATTTTCCAGGAAACACTCAAAAACAGCGAAAATGGCTTTTAAGTATCGCGTCAGAAGTCAACGCAAATCATCAGCTAATTTTCCTCAACTTAAATAACGAGCAATGTTTACGTCAAATCGCACAAAGACGTAACGAACAACCTGAAAGAGCAACTTTCGATACTATAGAGACGTTTATTCACGTTACTAAGTTCTTTGAAGAGCCAGATGTATCTGAGGGTCTAAACATTTTAGAGTTTAACGAATAGCTCAACCAAACCGTCACCTGAAACCACAGGTGACGGTTATTCATGTAATGAAGGGGGAAGATGTTTATATTTTTTATTTTTCTAGTTTACATAATATACATTATAGGAAGTTATATAAATAATAGATTTTTTGTCTCATTTAATAAGTAAACTTTAGATAGTGAGACAAAAAAGGAATTTACTAATGTATTGTATTGAAATTATATTATAGAGCTTGATACATGATTAACTTAAATAACTCCTGATCAAACGTTCGATTGCTTCAGTTTCATTTGGTGTTGCAGATGCCAACTACATAAACATATAGCAGCATCTCCGTTTAGAAAAAATAAATCTACTATAATTGAATTTTGTTCTAAACGTTACTTCATAGACTTTACATGATTAGTTTCTTAAATAGTTTACATAATTTTTCCTGTAAACGTAAATTTTGAGTTTAAAGATTTTTTATTCCTATATTGGATTAATATTCATTTTAGTTTGTGTAACATCCGTATTTATTGTAACTATATCCACTTTTATTTATTTTTATACAAATCGCCCCTTTGTTTTTTCTTTGTTTTCAATCTCTAGCCTTGCTGTTATCACATTTACAGTTGTAGTTTTGTATACATTGAGGTATAATGTATAACAAATAGAGATCGGCGCATATGTTGGGTGCTTAATCATCCGATTTTAAAGGAGCGATACTTGTGAATATTACAATTTATTATGGTAACCATGAAGATAAAACAATTCATACAATGGATTGTCACGTAGATATTGATGTAGACGACGAAGATTTAGTTTCTTTAACAGATGTACGCTAAATCCATATAGAAAATAAATGTTCAAAACACAAATCAACTGGTTTGTGTTTTTTTATGTTTACTCTCCCCCGCTTTCTTCGTAAGACATAGCTACTTTTTTATTTTTATCCCCCCTTTACTTTTCGTTCTTTTTCTCGTATGATTTAATAAGAACGTATGTTCGATTTATCAATTGCAAGGAGTGTTTGTTAGATGAGCAATAGAAAAAGAAAAAAGCCGCTTCCCCCTACCCTTTCTAATACTGGTTTTATCGGAGCAACATTCGCAGATACAAATGAGCTGCTTGCAAATGAATATCACTTTTCACGTAAACAGATGAAGATCACTCACCACGTATTGGATGCACTATTACAAGGTGTGACGCAGCTATTTCAACAGCATAATGTTGAAATAGCTCTATCTTGTGTTTATTTACCTAAATATAAAAAGATTGGTCTTGTGTTATCTAAGCAACCGTTTGGGCGTCGTGAAGGTATTGGCTACTTTATTAATTACTTAAAAGAAGTTGGTCATATTGATTGGGATGAAAAAACAAAGGATTATGAAATACATAACACGAGCTTTATAGGCGTTGTCTTTGCAGATTTAGAAAAGATTTCAAAGTTTACTTTTGAATTTGAGCTTCAGCTTCTAGCTAAATTTGTAAAAGAACTAATTATCCCTGCGAAGGAGCTCTTTTTACAGCACCATATAAGAGCCTATATCTCAGGAATTGAAAATGATGAGCAGCATAAGTTAGGCTTTGTACTTTCGATTAAGCCTTATGACGAACGGAAAGAAGCGGATTTATATTTTGTTGAATATTTAAAAGAACGCGGTCTTTATGAAGCGGATGAATCTGAAGAAGAATTAATTCCCATACATACGAAGTGGAGTCTATTCTCCAAATAAAAATTCCCATTTCTCACAGCTGAGGGTGGGAATTTTTATGTTTTTTTGGTTACTATAAACAAATTAGTAGTAACTACTAATAGTTAGTATTATAATAGAGATTATAATGATGCACTGTCATTATAGACATTTTTTTATAGAAAAGGAGTCGTGGCAATGATTCGTTTAGAAGAACTAATTCCAAAAGAACGCTATAATTTAACGGAGGAATTTGAAAAACACGCATCTGATCACCTTGCGATCAAATGGCAAGATGCTGATGGTCATCGAGAAGAAATTACATATAATAATCTATTAAAACGAGCAAATAAAGCCGCAAATTCATTAACAGAACTAGGTTTAACAAAAGGCGATCACGTCTTAGTCATCATCCCCCGCTTAATTGATTCATATGTCATGTACTTAGCATGTTTAAAAGCAGGTATTGTCATTATTCCTTCTTCAGAAATGCTTCGAGCAAAAGATATCCAATATCGTTTACACCATGCCCAAGCAAAAGCGATTATTTCATATTCTCCATTTTGTCAAGAAGTAGACCAAGTAACAGACTTACCTTCTTCTCTAAAGCATAAAATTGTTTTGGGAGATGCTGTGAACTCTTGGACATCCTTAGAGCCTCTTATGGATGCAGCGAGTGATCAGTTTGAAGCCGCTGATACTCATAGAGACGATACGGCCTTTCTGCCTTACACGTCAGGTACAACTGGCAATCCAAAAGGCGTCGTTCATACACACGGATGGGCATACGCTCATCTACGTTTAGCAGCGCGTGAATGGCTAGATATTAAAAAAGGTGATATAGTTTGGGCAACAGCAGGTCCAGGCTGGCAGAAATGGGTTTGGAGTCCATTTTTATCAGTTTTAGGCCAAGGAGCAACAGGAATTGTATATAACGGCCGATTCGAACCAGAGAAGTACTTAGCGATTTTACAAGATGAGCAAGTGAATGTGTTATGCTGCACGCCGACAGAATACCGCTTCATGGCAAAATCAGCAAACTTAGATTCCTTTGACTTATCTCATATTCATAGTGCAGTATCAGCTGGTGAACCGCTAAATGAAGAAGTAATGAGCGTGTTTAAACAACACTTTGGTATTCAAGTCCGTGATGGATATGGCCAAACAGAAAACACGCTTTTGATTGGAACATTAAAAAATGTAGACGTTAAGGTTGGTTCAATGGGTAAACCGATGCTTGAAGAATTTATTGAGATTGTTGATGAAGACGGCAACCCATGTGCCCCTGGTGAAATTGGAGATATTGCGGTTCGTAAAGACCTCCCTTCGCTTTTTAAACATTACTACAAAGACGAAGATCGTACGAAAAAAGCGTTTTGTGGCAATTATTATCTAACGGGTGACCGAGCTTCTAAAGATGCTGATAATTACTATTGGTTCCAAGGCCGCAGCGATGATATTATTATTAGCTCTGGCTATACAATTGGACCTTTTGAAGTTGAAGATGCTTTGATTAAGCACTCTGCTGTCAAGGAATGCGCCGTAGTTGCAAGCCCGGATCCAGATCGTGGTAACGTAGTTAAAGCCTTTGTTGTATTAACTGACCCTACGTTAACTGCTGATGAATCGTTAGTTAAAGACTTACAAAATCATGTTAAGCAATTAACAGCACCGTATAAGTATCCTCGACTAATTGAATTTGTATCTGACTTACCAAAAACAAATTCAGGTAAAATTCGTCGCGTTGAGCTGCGTGCTCGTGAGCAGCAAGTTACTCAATAAGCAACAAAACGCCGAAGCGAATAGCCGCCTCGGCGTTTTGTTTAATTTTGTTTACAGGTAGCGCTGTGCAGTCCGAACTTCAACTGTTAGCGTTCCCCCTGCAACGTTTGTATACGTCTTAATAATAATTGGATATGATTTATTGTTCATAAATTTAAAATCAGGTCCATTCCATGAAACAGTAGCATCTCTTCCTTTAGGAACATATCCTACGTCTTTTGAATGATGAGAACGCGCAACGATTTGTACTCCAGCTTTATCTACTGCGTTAAATAACGTGGAAGATGTTTGACAGATTCCTCCACCAATCCCCATGACTAGTTCTTTGTTGATGATTTCAGGAGCTTGCTGATAACCGCGTTCTACCGTACGAGGCCCTACAACACTATTATAAGAGAAATAATCACCAGGTCCTAAAATAGTGTTGTTAATAGCTTCAGCAGAGAGCTGGATATTTCGATTTCTCCCCGTGTCGTTAGGGCGAAATTTCGTAGTGAAAGAAGCAATTGGTACTTCACTTACTCCTATTGCTGCTTGCACAGAAACGTTTGGTGGTGTTTCATAAATTGGAACCGTAATTTCTAATTGATTTGTGTTTAAATTTTGCAGACTCGCTACAAGTTCGTCTTCTTTTAAAACAATCCGGTTCGAGCCTCCAATTAATGCTCCATTTCCATCTAGCTTCATGCTTTGCATTGGTGTATCGATTCCTTTTGCTAACTCGGAGGCAAGTGCTTTTATCTCTTTATTATATACTTCCTTATCAGCAAAATTAACGGGTTTAAATTCTCGCATTAATGCACCAGTACGAGAATCTTTTAATTGGTACGTTAAGTCTTCTACTTTAATAACCGGCTCTTTTTTTTCTTTTTTCTCTACAGCTTTTTGTTCTTTTTCTGCCGCTGTAGCTGCCGCTTGTTGTGCAGAATGGTCCATATACATATCAAATGCAATATAACCGCTGACCAACGTGGCACTTGCTAAAAGTGCTGCTATAACCTTTTTCATGTAATTGTGATCCCCCCATATTTCGGCTTTACCTCAATATGTCTTTCTTTTAAAAATATGTATGTTTCACTATATTATATAAAAATATAGAAATATTCGTCTATCAAAAAGTAAATATTTTTAAGAAGAAAAGGAAAGACTGAGAAAAGCCAGAATCATTTACACACCCCTTTTTGAAACGAAACATCTGTCTGAAAGCGCTATTGATACTGTCATAATAGCACGAAATAAATAATAATTTAACGAATTTTGGAAATTAAGTTTAACTTTTTTCTATCTAGACTTCATCAAACTGTCACAAATAGAGAAGGTCTTTCATTTATACAAAAGCTTTACACATGTTATAATAATTAGTACAAACGTATGAATCTAGAGGAGGCTCCACAGATTGACGCAGTATAACAAAGAAAATGTGAAAGAACAGTTAGAAAGCATTGATCAAATTAAAGAGGCGCTAGTGAAGTATCGAAACACCGTGATCGGTGAAAAGTATGACTTACTTCCCTACCACCTTACACCTACAAAAGAGACAATCTTAAAAACTGTTTATGATAAAGAAAACTGTATTGTTAGCGATATCACAAAAGTACTTGGCCTTTCCCCAGGTGCCATTACCATTGTGTTAAATCAACTCGAAGATGAACAGCTCGTAACGCGCATTTATAAAAAGAAGAATCGTCGCAGCGTATGGATTGAGCTAACTGAAAAAGGAAAAGACGTTGTGGAAACGTTACAGCAAACGCGTACGGATTTTTGGCTCAGTATTTTATCTCATCTGACAGATGAAGAGCGTTCACAATACATTCATATTATGCAGAAACTTTCAAAAACATTAAGCGAATAAACAAAAAAAGCGGTATAATCACCGCTTTTTTTGTTTATTTTTTAAGCATGAGCTAAAGCTAGCTCTTTTACTTTTTTCTTCATAATTTTACCGACGCTGTTTTTAGGAAGAGAAGGTACAAATACGATTTTAGGAACCTTATAAGCTGTTAATCGTTCTTTGCAGTATTCTTTAACCTCTGTTTCTGTTACAGTAGACTCTTCTCTTACCACCGTATACGCGTAAGGAACTTCTCCATATAAGTCATCTGGCATACCAACTAACGCCGTTTCCAACACATCATCAATGCTTAAAATCACATCTTCTACTTGGTCTGGATAAATATTGTCTCCTCCATATACAATGACATCTTTGTAGCGACCATCAATGTATAGGAATCCCTCTTCATCAAGCTTCCCTGCATCTCCCATAGATAACCAGCCGTCATGTAACACAGCTTGTGTTGCCGCTTCATTCCCCCAGTATCCCTTAAAGATGTACGGGCTTTTCACAAGGACTTCACCAATTTCTCCTGTTGCAACTGCCTCTCTTGTTTCAGGGTTAACTACTTTTACTTCAACACCTGCAATTGGTTTTCCAACAGAGTTTACTTTATCCCAGCCCATTTGAGGTGCCCAGGCGCTGATTACCCAAGCTTCTGTACTACCGTAACCTTGTGCTACCGTAACACCATGCTTTTCTAAGTTACGAATAAGTGATTCAGGTACTTTTGTTCCACCTGATAAAGCTAGCTTCCACGGTAAGTTTTCGCGAGGATTTTGCTCGAGCTCTTCTAATAAGTACGTAAGAGCCGGTGGCAAAGCTAATAATAGCGTAATATTTTCTTTATCAATAATGTCTAAAATCCGTGCTGGTTCGGTCTCTTCTGAACAAACCATTGTCACGCCGCTTTTAATGCAGTGAAACATAGAGTTCATTGAGCTCATATGGAAGAATGGATGCACAAATAAATAGTGCATTTCAACATGAATTAAATCCTCTGTTCTTCCGCTTTCTAAGTATTTTCGAACGCCACCATGTGAAATCATGCAGCCTTTTGCGTTCCCTGTTGTACCTGACGTAAACATCATTAAAGCCGTATCTTCTTCAGTTACTTTATAGTCAAATGAAGGTTCTTCTGCTGAAAATTGATTGAATTGTTCACTAAACTTAGGTTCCCGCTCTAGCACTACCGTAAAGTTCAATTGGTCAATTGCTTTAGCCCCTTCCACAACCGTTGAAAATTCTCGATGATGTAGGAGCGCTTTTAACTTTCCACTTTCAATAATGTGGTCTAATTCGTAAGGTGTCATATTTTCACTAAGCGGGCTTACAACAGCTCCAATTTTTACAATTGCCATCATAACAGTTGGATAAGCAGCGGTTGTACGAGCTAAAATCCCAACTCGATCTCCTTTTGTGACCCCCTGACTTACTAAAAAGTTTGCAATTCGATTAATTTGATTAGAAAACATTTCATACGTATAGCGTTGTTCACCTTCTACTAACGCTTCTTTATTTGGCGATAGCATCGCTCTCTCTGCAACTAGATGTTGAATCGTATTTGATTTCATCTTTATCTCTCCTTTACGTTTTCAACATAACTATTGAAAAAAATGAATTAAAATAGTTTAATTACTAAAATATTAGTGACCCAAAGAATAATATCAAAAAAACATTCATTAGTAAAATTTCAATAGTCCCATATACTCTATTCGTATAGTTTAAAGACAAAAAAGAAGCATTTTAGACCCTGAAACCTGGTATTCAAGAATGTAAGAGCTTTTAACAAAATTCAAATAAATACTAAAAATAGTCATAAGGGTGTATGGTTTTTCTAATTTATGGTTAAAAAGCGTTTTAAAATGATTTTATTTTCTTATTTATGAAATTTATTTTGTTTTTTTACTTTAAAAGTGTTTAAAGCATAACTTTTGAGTGCATAAGAATCGTATGAAATAATAAAGAAAGAATAGAGCTGAAAGGAGAATGTATATGAAAGTATTAGTTATTGGAGCCAATGGACAAATCGGTCAAAAAGTTGTAAGACTATTACACGCTAATGAACAATATACCGTACGCGCAATGGTTCGTAAGGAAGAACAGCTTGAGAAACTAAAAAATGAAAATATTGAAGCGGTCTATGCTAGCCTTGAAGGAACGGTAAAAGAATTAGAAGCAGCAATGAAAGGCTGCGATGCGGTAGTCTTTACTGCCGGTTCAGGAGGTAGCACCGGGTCTGATAAAACGTTGCTAATTGATTTAGACGGAGCAGCCAAATCAATTGAAGCAGCCGAAAACGTAGGAGTTAATCGTTTTATCATGGTAAGTGCCCTACAAGCACATCATCGTGAAAACTGGAATGAGAATTTAAAGCCTTATTACGTAGCGAAACACTATGCTGACAAAATCCTAGAAGCAAGTAGTTTAGACTATACAATCATTCGACCAGGTGGATTGACGAACGACGCTGGTACGGGTAAAGTAGACGTTGCCACAAACTTAACGCGCGGAACAATTCCTCGTGAAGACGTAGCCAAGGTTGTGGTTACTAGCCTTACAGAAGAAGGAACTTACAAAAAATCGTTTGACTTATTAGCAGGCGATAAAAACATCGAACAAGCTCTAAAGACATTATAATAAAACAGGCGGTCGTAACCGCCTGTTTTATTTATTTAATAACTGGGTGAAATGATGCAAAATCTTAGCAGTTAGACCCCAGATTACACGATTCTCATAATAATAAAAATGCTCTTCCATCTTGCGTGTTTGCCAATTATAATCTTCTCCTCCAATGATATCATCAAATGGGAAGGTTGAATCAGGCTCTACTTTAAAATGAATATGATGAACTTCAGGTGGATTCTCTTTAAAGAACGAAAGGGGTACGGTAAATATTTCCGCTACCTCAGAAGGGTTTGGACGTAGTGGCAAATCATCTTTTAAAACCCCGATATACGGATAAATAATAGTTCCGAATTGCGACACGATATAATCTAATGGTTTGACATTTTCAACCGCTTTATTTTCAATACCCAGTTCTTCTGTCGTTTCTCTCACTGCTGCATCTTGAGGTGTTGAATCATTTGGTTCAATCTTACCCCCAGGAAAACAAATCTCACCAGGTTGCCTACGCAAATGGTGGGCCCTTACTTCGAATAACACATGAAGCTCATCTTGTTTTTGAACAAGTGGGACCAAAACGGCAAACTGTAAAAATTCATCCATGCCTAAAATGTTTGGATTTCGCTTAGTTAATGTTTCGAGTATGTCATTTAGCTTCAATGTACCACTTCCTTTTCTCTCTTTTTCGTAGTAACAGCATAGTTTGTTGGTTAAGGCTTGTCAACTTCCATACCCTTTAAAACTGATAGTAGCACATCTTCATCTTTATCCTCTTTAAAAATAGCGGGATGAAGCAGCTTAGCTAGCTTTTTAAGACCAACTAATAATCGTGGAGATGGCCGGCAAAATAATGCCTCCTCTAAAATATGTATATCCGTTTCCGACAGTCTTAATTCTTCCCAACCAGAACGTTTTTGGATCACTTTTTTATTGACGTTCTTTTCGGCTACCCCAACCCACGCAAGACATATCGCTTGAGGTTTTCTCTTTTTGACTTCTTCCCACGTTGTTTGAACGCTTGGTTCACTGTAATCTTCAAACATATTTTTTGCTCCGGCAAGCGCACTAATTTCAGTTAGCCAGTTTGAGCCACCTGGCGTAAACAAAGGCTTTGGCCACCATTCCCAGTAGATGTTGGGCTTGTGTGTAATACGCTGGGCTAACTCTTTATAGTAGGTTATTTCTTTATCAAATCGCTGCACAATTTTTTCTGCATAAGTACCTACTCCAATTAAATCCCCTACAGTCAGAAGGTCATTTCTAATATCACTTAAGGACTGAGGATTTAACGTAACGAAAGGAAGGTTCCTTTTTTTTTAATTCTTCAATGTTTCGCTCCATTCCAGGAACGCTTAAAGAAGCTAAGATTAAATCCGGCTTCAGCTCCTCAACCAAGTCCATATCAATAGACAAGTCAGGACCTAATCTCGGTAATTTTTGCACGCTGTTCGGCCAATCTGAATAGTTATCGACCCCTACAAGTAAATGCTCGCATTGCAAATAACCAATGAGTTCAGTGTTGCTAGGGCATAGAGACACAATTCGCATTAAAACTCCTCCCTCTATAAATGTTGATTTATCAACGGTTTGAGCCGTTGGTGGGGTGTCAAAAAAATATTTTTCG